>JAFVRL010000296.1 GCA_017504325.1 Lentisphaeria bacterium
AACATGAAGCACTTGCTTTGCAAGTATGATGCGGCGTATTTTTGTAAGCGGCACTCTCCGTATGTTTCCGTACACATCCGTACTGATCCGTACAAATAAAGCCTCTGAAAAAATCACGGCAGAGTTGTGAGGTGACCACCAACAGTTCAATGAGTGTAAACGCGCGTTTGACTGATTCCGGGGGAGTATTATACTGTTTTTTCATAGTGTTCTCCTTTGTTTTTTAAGACCCGGAACTAATATATAACAGAATATTACAGATGTCAAGGGTAAAAAAATAAAATATGCGATTTTCCCGGGATTTACAGATATGCCGATCTGCTGTAAAACAGAAAATGCCATCCGGATAATTGTCTCCTGATGGCATTTTCTGATGGACCCGGTATAAAAGAAAGTGAGTCATCCGGGTATATTTTTTCTGCAGATATTATTCGGGAGGATTCCCGCCTTCATTGCCGTTATCCCCATTATTTTCTGTTTTTTCTGCTCCATCCTTATTTTCGCCTGCTGCATTGTCAGAACCTTTTTCTTCCCCTTTCGGCTCTTCTTTAGGCGGTTCCGGCGGAGGGGGAGGATCAGGAAGGAGCAACTGACCTTTGTTGAGGATCTCGCCCGCTTTGGAAAAACGGCTGACACTTTTCAATTTGAAGGGGCGTTCCTTGATCTTTGTTGTGAAACGGAAAACAAGAGTGAATTCGCCTTCCGTGGAAGGTGCGGCAAAAAGCATTCTGTGTTTTACTGCCGGATCCATCTCACGGATGTTCCATTTTGCTCCGTCATAAGGATTATCCCCTTCCGCAATGGCAATACAGGGATTTTCTGTTCCGGTACTTTCCGTCCCGGATGCATCTTTATGTACTTGAGCAAGAGCAAAATCATGCATACTCAAAGATCTGCCCTTATCCGGCTGGAATACGACCTCCACATAATGACTGCTGTTGCTTTTCTGCATAGTGAGCGTTGGGTTTTTGATCGCAGGTTTGCTGCTGCATGCTTCTGCGGAAAGAAGTATGCCGTAACGGAAGAAAAGACTGGTCTTTTTTACAGGGGGTTCCTGACCGTATGTTACGGCGGCAGTGGAAACAAGCAGAATGAACAACAGAATATTTTTCATGAAAGACCTCTTTTTTTAGTGTTTGTTTATGTGTTTTCTATTAAAGTAATACATTTTTCCGATAAATCAAATTGCTGAAGGCAAAAGAAAGAGAAAATTTGCTTTTTTAAAAAGATGAGGTATCTTAATAAGATGTTTTTTTGCAGAAAATAATTTATACAGGAATACCGGTATGGCAGAATTATTGTATTCAGTGGAAAATCTCCGCCTTGCAATAGGCAATCAGAAACTTTTTGACGGGGCGAATGCCTCCATTGCAGAAAATGAACGGGTGGCTCTTGTTGGACGCAACGGCAGCGGGAAATCCACTTTTCTGCGGATCGTTGCCGGATTGGAAAAACCTTCATCGGGAGATTTTACCATAAAAAAAGATCTCCGGACAGCATTTATGCCCCAGGATCTTCCCGATAACCGGGGAAATAAAAGCTGTATGGAGATCCTGCGGGAAGGATTGAAAGATGTGCTGGATATCCTCCGGGACTATGAAAGCGGAAAAGGCTCCCATAAGGAACAGGAGGAACGGGAAAAATTCCTGACTCTGCATGATGCATGGAATCCGGAAAATAAACTGGAAAGCATGATGCAGCAGCTTTTTATCCCCGATGGCAATAAACTTTTCTGCCAACTTTCCGGCGGGGAGAAACGCCGTGTCCTTCTGGGACGCGCTCTTCTTGCCGAACCTCAATTGCTCCTGTTGGATGAGCCTACAAATCATCTGGATGTGGAAACGGTTGCGTGGATCGAAAAATTCCTTTCCGATTACAAGGGCGCCTGTCTTTTTATCACCCATGACCGGTATTTTCTTGACCGCATTGCCAGCCGTATCCTGGAACTGGATCATGGTAAATTTTATTCCTGCAACGGCTCTTATGCCGATTTCCTTGAGATGAAAGAAGAACGGGAATATGCTGAAGATCTGGAAACGCAGAAACGCAATGCTTTTTTGCGCAGGGAGATCGAATGGGTGCGCCGTTCCCCCAAGGCAAGACTCAAAAAAAATCTGGGAAGAGTGAAAAGATTTGATGAACTTGCCGCCATCAAAGCTCCGGAACGCACCGGCAATATGGAACTTCTTATTCCCGATCCCCCCAGACTGGGAAATAAGGTCGTTCATCTGAAAGAAGTTGGAGTCACCCTTGGAAATAAAACACTTTTTTCCGGCTTTGAACATGAATTTACTCCACAGCAGAAGATCGGGATAATCGGAGCAAACGGTACAGGAAAGACCACTTTGCTGAAGGTCATCACCGGACTTCTTGCCCCCGATACCGGAAGTGTGGAAAAAGCCGATACGGTCACATTCAATTATGTGGATCAGTCCCGCCTTGCGCTCAACGGGGAAAATACTCTTACAAAAGAGGTGGGCGGCGATTCCGAATATGTATTTTTCGGCAGCGGTAAAATCACCTGCCGCGCCTATCTTAAAAGATTCCTTTTTGAAGATGACAGGATCAATTCTCTTGTCAAATATCTTTCCGGAGGGGAAAAGGCACGCCTCATCCTTGCCAAAATATTGAAGGGCGGAGGCAATTTCCTCATCCTTGACGAACCTACCAATGATCTGGATCTGCCTACTTTACGGGTGCTGGAAGAAGCTCTTATTGCCTACCCTTCCACTCTTGTTGTTGTAAGCCATGACCGTTACTTCCTCAACCGGGTATGCAATACTATTTTTTCTTTTGAAAAGGGGGAAGAAAAGATCCTGAAAGT
>JAFVRL010000297.1 GCA_017504325.1 Lentisphaeria bacterium
GCCAGACTTATGAAGGTCTTTAAATACATCTCCAGCGGAGTCCCGGCGGAAAATGCATTTTTATTTCTGGTATATGTTCTGCCCATCGTTTTTTCTTTCACCATACCCTGGGCGGCACTGGTTTCAGTCATGCTGGTATTCGGCAGACTCTCTGCGGATAACGAGATCACTGCCATGCGGGCATGCGGTGTATCCATTTTGCAGATCACTGCCCCCATTATCGTACTGGCGTTTCTCTTTTCAGTCATCTGTCTCTATCTCAATATGGAACTGTCCAACAACTATCTGGGGAAAGCACGCGGTCTTGTGCGCAATGTGATCATAGATCAGCCCATGAGCATCTTTGAACCGGGGATCCCTGTAAAGTACGCCGACCTCAATATTTACATCGGAGCAAAGGAAGGCAATACGATCAGGGACATCCAGGTTTACAGAATGGGTAAAAACGGCAAATGGGAACAGGATGTTACAGCTCATACCGGAAAAGTGGAAGTGGACAGGGAAAAACAGATCCTGCATGTCATTCTGGATAATGCCACCATAGCGGCACATGAAGGAAAGGACGGGATCATCACGACCACAGGCAGACAGATGGTCTTTTCCATCAATTACGGGGATAATTTCAACAGGAGACATCTGATGGAGAGGGATAAATTCCTGCCTTCCCTTGAACTTCTTGCCCGCATCGGTGTGGAAAAGAAATTAGGCAGAGATACAACAAAACAGGAAGTCCAGTTCAACAGCCGTATAGCTTTGGCTCTCTCTCCCATTGCGTTTCTGCTTCTGGGTCTGCCCCTTGCCATCCGTACCTCCAGAAGAGAGACTTCCGTAGGTCTGTTTTTAAGCGTTCTGCTTGCCGGGGTCTATTTCGGGATCATCATGCTTGCAGAGGTACTGGATGAGAAAAAGAATCTCTATCCCCAGTATTTCATCTGGATAGCTCCGGTCCTCTACCAGATATTCGGTGCGGTTTATCTTTTCAAGATCGCAAGAAGATGAACGAATGACTTTTTCCATGGTCTGTAAATGGTACAGGTTTATGAATAAGAAAAAGTTTTCCGGAAAAAATATTATTTTCCGGGAAACAGAAAACACTTCGGAAAGAAAGTTAAAATGAGAAGAGTGTTGTATCCGGGCAGTTTTGATCCCGTCACCAATGGTCATCTGGATGTGGCAAAAAGAGCCGCAAAGATCTTTGATGAAGTCCTTGTGGCAGTTGCCGCGAATTCTGAAAAAAAAGCATTGTTTTCCATTGAGGAACGCATGGAGCTTTTCCAGACAGCCTGTAAAGATATTCCCAATATCAAAGTCATCACATTCAAAGGCCTTATGGTGGATGCCGTTGACCGTTTTCAGGCGGATGCGGTGATCCGGGGGATCCGGGCGGCTTCTGACTTTGAATACGAGTTCCAGATGGCATTGATGAACAGGGAACTCAACAGTAAATGTGAAACTCTTTTTATGATGACAGACCCCGCCTATTCCTTTGTGAGCAGCCGTCTCATCAAAGAGATCGCGGCAAACAACGGGGAATTTGCAGCATTTGTCCCGCCCAATGTGGTTGATGCAATAAGAAAAAAACTTTCCCTGACAAAATAAGAGAAAGGAACAGCAATTATGATCAGGATCAATCCGGCAAATATCGGTATGGAAGGCGAACATCTCTCCGGAGAGGAAGATGCGGCACTTCTGGATCTTTCCACCTTTCCCCAGAAAATTGCACCAAAAAGTGCTGTAAAATATGACCTTCACGCCTCTCTTGCGGGAAAAGACCTTATAGTAACAGGTTCGGCAAAAGTTCTTCTTCTTTCAGAATGCGCCGTCTGCCTTGATGAAACAGAATATCTCCTTGCAAAGAAGGATATCTGTATCCATGTGGAAAACATCCCCATGGACAATTTCTATGATCTTACGGATGAAGTCAGGGAAAATCTGCTGTTATCCATGCCTATGCGTATCAAATGCAAAGAGGATTGCAAAGGATTGTGTCTCTCCTGCGGAGCAAATCTCAATAAAGAAAAATGCACCTGTAAAAAAAGCAGGAAAACAGCTGTAAAAACAGAAAATACAGCGAATGGGGAAAAGACCGACTGGAGTGCGCTGGATCAGTTGAAATTCTGAAGAAAATGTTATGAAGCACAGAGAGGAGAACATATAGTTATGAGTGAAAACGGCCCCCTTCTCAAAATCCTTTTTGTAGGTGATGTGGTAGGTAAAGGCGGCAGAAATGCTGTCAAACAGCTTGTTCCTGTTCTCAAAGACCGTTACCATGCCTCTTTTGTCATCGTCAATGCGGAAAATTCAGCAAATGGTGCAGGGATCAGCAAGACGTGCATAGATGATATGAATACCGCACCGGTGAATGTTTATACCGCAGGTGACCATATCTGGGATCAGAAAAGTTTTGAACATGAGATCAACATGTACCAGAATGTATTGCGGCCCGCCAATATGAGTACCCTTCAACCGGGAAAAGGTTATGGAGTATTCCGTAATCCTGCCGGCGGGGAAGTGGCGGTCATCAATCTTTCCGGAAAGGTTTTTATGCGGGAAAGTGCCTGTTGTCCCTTTGAATGTGTGGAAAAGATCCTGCAAAGCCTTCCCAAAACAGTAAAATGTATTTTTGTGGACATCCATGCAGAAGCCACAAGTGAAAAAGCGGCTCTTGCCTGGATGCTGGATGGGAAAGTCACAGCCGTAGTGGGAACCCATACCCATGTGCAGACTGCCGACGGAAGAGTCCTTCCCGGAGGGACAGCGTTCCTTTCCGATGTGGGGATGACCGGAGGACACGATTCCGTCCTGGGAAGAGAGGTAAAAGATGTGGTTAAAAAGTTCCGTACGGGGATGCCCACAAGACTGGAAGTCACGGAAAAAAATATCCGTCTGGACTATTGTGTAGTTACTTATGAACTCAATACAGGAAAAGCGGTCGGGATCGTGAATGGTTCGGAATTTTACAATCCCGACAGCCTGTAAAAAATGTAAAAAGCAACCATACTTTACAAGGAGATAAAATATGAGTTTCAATACCTGTGTACCTGAAATCGACTGGAAAAGAGTGGATATCCTTATTGATCTTGCCCTTTCGGAAGATCTGGATGAAAGAGGGGATACTACTACAAATTCTGTGATCCCGGCTGACTTGGAAGCGGAAGCAATTTTCCTTGCCAAACAGGATCTTGTCTGTGCCGGTCTGAATGTTGCAGAAAGACTTTTCAGAAAACTGGATCCCTCCATTGTTTTCACTGCCCTTGTGAAAGAGGGGGAAGTATGTAAAAAAGGTACGGTCATGGCGAAAGCAAAAGGCAAGGCCCGTTCTCTGCTTACCGGTGAGCGCACAGCGTTGAACTTTTTACAGCGTCTCTGCGGAGTGGCAACAGCCTCCCACTATTATCAGGGACTTGTGGAAGGCACTTCCTGCCGTATTCTGGATACCAGAAAGACTACTCCCGGATGGAGAAATCTGGAAAAATATGCGGTTGCCGCAGGCGGGGCATTCAACCACAGGATCGGACTTTTTGACCGGGTGATGATCAAAGACAATCACAGGGAACTTGCCGGACTTGAAGGGGAACATGGAATCATAAGAAGCGTGAAAAAAGCCAAAGAAATGTATCCGGATCTGGAAGTGGAGGTGGAAGTGGATTCCCTTTCCGAACTGGCGGATGCAGTGGAATCCGGGGCGGAATATATCCTTCTGGACAATATGAGTGATGATATGATGCGCGAAGCGGTAAAATATACTGCCGGACGCTCCAAACTGGAAGCCAGCGGCGGCATCACAGCAGAAAGACTGCCTTCCGCAGCAGCTACCGGCGTGGATTTCATCTCCAGCGGGGCATTGACCCATTCTGTCAAATCCTGTGATATTTCCATGGATATTATTGTAAAATAACATAATCGGGGGAGTCTGAAAATGATCGCAATGGTACGGGGCAAAGTCATCAGCGAAAGTTTCACGGAAGTCATCGTGGATGTGAACGGTGTGGGGTATCGTGTATTCATCCCCATGAGTACCTACGACAAACTCCCCCATGATCCTTCCAAAGAAGTTACACTTCTTACCAGTATGCAGGTAAAAGAGGATTCCATCACGCTTTTCGGATTTGCCACACAGCAGGAAAAGGACGCCTTTGAACTATTGATAACCGTCAACGGGATCGGGGCGAAATCTGCAGTTTCCATTTTAAGCTGCATGAATATATCCTCCCTTTGCAGTGCCATTATCAATGAGGATGTGAAGACTCTGAAAAAGATCAGCGGAGTGGGTCCCAAATCTGCGGAGCGCATGATCATTGAACTGCGGGATAAAATGGGCAAGATCTCTCCGGAAGCGGAACTGGGACTTCCTGCCGGAAGTTCCGGAAGCAATACCCTTCCCAAAGAAGCGGAAGACGCTCTTCTTGCCCTGGAACAACTCGGTTTCCAGGGAGTAAAATTCAAAAAGATCGTTGCAGATACAGCCGCAGCACTTCCGGAGGAGCAGCGTTCCACGGAAAACATCATCCGCAAAGTGCTGCAGTCCATCAACAAGTAAAAATATCAGTTTTTCAGGCGGTAAAATGGAAAACAGCAGAAGCGTGATGCACATTCTTCCGGATCAGGTTTCCTTTATTGTACTGGATCTGCCCTCCCCTGTGGCAGAAACCGTAAGGAAATTAAGAGGGGAATATGATCCCAAAAGAATCCTTGTTCCGGCGGAAATCACCCTTACAGGCTCCAGCGGACTTGGGTCTGTCCTTCCCGGACAGGATATTTCCGTACTGAACAGGGAAATAGAAAAAATTGCAAACCGTTTTCCGCCTTTCAAAACAAGATTCCGCCATGTAGAGACTTTTCCGGGAAGCAATATCTACTTTCTTTCTCTGGAGGATGAGACGCCTTTCCGGGAATTGCATGAAGCCTTTGCCTCCTCAAAGATCCTTTTCAAAGAAAGCCCCTTTCCCTATAAACCCCATTGTACCCTGATCCTGCGGGAGGAAAACAATGACCCGGATTTTCTGGAAAAACTTTCTGCAAAGATCCCTCTGGAAGAATTTACGATGGTATGCTCTCCTTTTATACACTTCCGTCCCCAAATGAGTGTGAACTGCTGTTCAAGATCCCCCTCACCGGGAACAAATGACTTTCCCGGAACGGCTCATTCATCTGCGCCGGGATCACCGGCATCTTTTTTTGCAGGAGGCGTCTTCTTTGCCGGAGCTTTTTTGGCGGCAGCCTTGGGATCATATTTTACAGGCGGCTGAATGAGAACAAGTCTGAAGCCGCACCGGAAACCGCTTCCGGCGGTATTTTTTCCCCGGGCAGCGACCCGGCAATCCGCAGCAGGGGATCCCCAATGACCGCCACGGGTCACTTTAAGAGTGTAACGGGAATATTTTTTCTGTTTCGGACCACGGGGATCCACATGGATCCCCTCTTCCTTATCCGGGGGATAAGGCGCATACCAGTCATAACACCATTCTGCCACACCTCCGCTCATATCAAAAAGGGAGAGAGAATTGGCTTTTTTCTGTCCGACACTATCTTCTCTGCTTGTAAACCGGCTTCCATTCTCCTCATAAACAGCGACATCATCGATTTTATCTCCGCCGGCATAAATACTTTTTTTTCCTTTGTCACCGCCTCTTGCAGCATATTCCCATTGTGCTTCAGTAGGCAGGAAGAAGAAATATCCTTCCGGGGCGATATCCAGTTTATTCATCTCCCGGCAGAACTCTATTGCCTGGAACCATGTCACATTTTCCATGGGACGGTCTTTTCCCCGGTGAACCGGATTATAGGCGCGTCTGCCCATGACCGCCAGATAGAAATCCTGGGTAACTTCATATTTTCCTATATAAAAATCCTGGGTGATCTTGACTTTATGCTGTCTTTCATCAGTATAACGCTCTTTTTCGTCATCGGCACTGCCCATAAGAAATTCACCTGCCGGAACCTTCACCATCATCGTATTGACATAATCAGCCACCTTCTGCTGCTTACCGGCAAATTCATATTCATCACGCCTGCCGGCAGCCCCATGCCTCCGGTCTCTCGCAATGCGGTGTGATTTTTCGGTATTTCCGCTTTTCTTATCTTTTTTATCCTTCTTTTTTTTACCTCCGCTTTTCCCGATCGAGGTCTTTTTTTCCTTTTTCTCTTTTTTTGTTTTTTTACTTCCTTTATCCGATTTTTTATCTGATTTCTTATCTGCCTTTTTGTCCGTTTTTTCCCCGTTTCCGGCATCTTCATTATTTGTCTCTTTTCCTGCCGGCACAGCTTCTTCAGTACCGTCATCCCAATTTTCCTCCTGTCCTGTTACAGAGGGCGGAAACAGAGAAAATGCAAATACAGCAGCAAGCAGAATGCCTGAAAACATCTTATGGTTCAAAAAAAGATCCTTTTTCATTTTTATCCTCATCTTTATTTTCTATTTTCTGATACTTGAAATCACCTATTAAAAATAATCTGCCGGAGAGATAAAATCAAGGGGATAATCCGGTTTTCTTTCCCGCTTTCCCGCATTTTTTCACAGATATCCCATAATTTTTCAAAAAACAGGTAATTCCGCCATATTTGATCGGAAAAAAATTGTTTTTTAAGAAAGTGATTTTGTCAGATTTCCATAAACAGACAGTATGTATAAAATATCATATCAGCAAATAAAACAGTCCCGCAGGGACAGTAGAACTCAGCCCGGGGTTTTAACCCCGGGAAAAATTGTAAACCGAGATTCAAGCCCCATCGGGGCGCAGGAAAAAACTGTTGAATCATTATTTCTGTAAAATAAACAATAACCAATCACAAATTACATATATTCTCCCCAATTTCTGCAGGTATTTTCCTGCGTCCCTACGGGACTTCATTCATGGGGGAACA
>JAFVRL010000298.1 GCA_017504325.1 Lentisphaeria bacterium
ATCACCGTTAAGAGCAACTGGAGCGATTCCCGTGCGGAATCAGTATTGCGTACCATTAAAAGTTTTACAGGCAGGGATGACATCAAAGAGATCCGTACAAGAGATGTGTTTACCGTCTGTGCCGATATTACGGAGGAAGATGCACAGAGGATCGGTAAGGAACTTGCCAACCCTGTGACCCAGAAGGCGGAAGTGGGTTCCACCTCCGATATGGGATTTGATTATGACTACATCGTTGCCGTTGGTTTCAAACCCGGTGTGACCGATAACGTGGCCCGTACCGCCCATGAAGGTATCGGCGACATCATCGGCAGAAAATTGAGAAAAGATGAGCAGGTATTCAGCTCCATCGAATATTTTATGAAAGCACCCGGTCTTTCCGGAGAGGATGTTGCCGACATTACAAGAAAAGTCCTTGCCAATGAACTTATTGAAAGTGTCACCGTTACTTCCAGAGCGGAAGCGGAAAGCAAGGGGATCCCCCTCAATAAACCTGTTGTCACCGGCAATGCCGAAGAGGGGCTCGTACGCATTTTCGACCTGAACTGCTCCGACGAAGAACTTATGGAGATCAGCAGAAAAGGTATTCTCGCCCTCTCTCTGGAAGAGATGAAATCCATCCAGAATTATTTTCACACATGCAAAGACCGTGAACAGTACGGTCTTACCAGCGAACCCACCGACGTGGAACTGGAGATCCTCGCCCAGACCTGGAGTGAACACTGTAAACACAAGATCTTCTCCGCAGATGTGGATTATGAAGATGAAAAAGGAAATCACAAACAGATCCGTTCCCTTTTCAAAACCTACATTTACAACAGTACCAATGAGATCAAGAAGAAAGTGGACTTCCTTGTTTCCATTTTCAAAGACAATGCCGGGGTAGTGCGTTTCAATGATAAACTTGACCTTGTTTACAAGGTGGAAACCCACAACAGCCCCTCTGCGCTCGATCCCTACGGAGGAGCCATGACCGGTATCGTCGGTGTGAACCGCGACCCCATGGGAACAGGTCAGGGTGCGGAACTTCTCATCAATGTATGGGGCTACTGCCTCGGATCCCCCTTCACCAAACCTGAAGATGTGCCCGAAGGACTGCTTCATCCCCGCAGACTGCGTGACGGTATCCACAAAGGCGTTATCGACGGCGGCAACCAGAGCGGTATCCCCTACGGTGTAGGCTGGGAATACTTTGACGACCGTTACATCGGCAAACCCCTTGTGTATTGCGGTACCGTGGGAACTCTTCCCCGGAAGATCAATGGCAAAAACGGCTGGGAAAAAGAGATCAAACCCGGCGACATCATCGTTATGACCGGTGGCCGCATCGGGAAAGACGGTATTCACGGAGCCACCTTCTCCAGTGAAGAACTGCATAAAGACAGTCCCGTACAGGCTGTCCAGATCGGAGACCCCATCACCCAGAAACGCATGGGCGACTTTCTTTATGAAGCAAGAGAAAAAGGTCTCTACCGCTTTGTGACCGATAACGGTGCCGGCGGTCTTTCCTCCAGTGTCGGCGAAATGGCTGGCGAAAGCGGTGGATGCGTCATGGACCTTGCCAAAGCTCCTCTCAAATATGCCGGTATGCGTCCCTGGGAGATCCTGATCTCCGAAGCACAGGAAAGAATGAGTTTTGCGGTTCAGGAAGAAAATCTGGAAGAGTTCCTCCGCCTTGCCGCTGACCGGGATGTGGAAGCTACTGTTCTCGGTAAATTTACCGATGACGGCAAATTCCGTATGATGTACGGTGATAAATGTGTTGCCTGTATCGACATCAACTTTATGCACGAAGGGCTTCCCCGCTACTCCCTCAAAGGTAAATGGAATCCCCCCACTTTTGAAGAACCCACTCTTGAAGGAAGAGATGTTGCCAAAGATGTGAAGGATATGCTTGCTTCTCTCAACATCTGCTCCGGGGAATACAAAGCAAGACAGTATGACCACGAAGTGAAAGGCTTGAGCGTGATCAAGCCCTATATCGGTAAAGAACGGGATGTTTCCGGTGATGCCGGGGTATTCATGGTGGAACCCCTCTCCCGGGAAGGCGTGGTGCTTTCCGCCGGTATCCTCCCCCGTTACAGCGACATTGATACCTATCACATGATGGCTTCTGTCATTGACCTTGCCATCAGAAGAGCTGTTGCGGCAGGAGCAAGAACCGATATGCTTTCCGGTCTGGATAACTTCTGCTGGCCCGACCCTGTCCAGAGTGCCAAAACTCCCGACGGGGAATACAAGATGGCACAGCTTGTCCGTGCCAATGAAGCATTGTATGATTATACCATTGCCTTCAGCTGCCCCTGTATTTCCGGTAAGGACAGTATGAAAAACGACAGTACCAGAGGCGGCCGTAAGATCTCCATTCCTCCCACAGTGCTTTTCAGTGTGATCGGTAAAGCCGATGATATTGCCCACTGCGTCTCCCCCGACTTCAAACGTGCCGGTGAAGACGTGTATGTAGTGGGGCTGACCAAACCTGAACTTGGCGGAAGTGAATATTTTGCCATGATGGGGGCAACCGGTAACAATGTGCCGAAAGTAAATGCGGAAGAGGCCCTGAAACTTTACAAAGCCATTGAGAAGATGCTGAAAGAAGATATTGCTTCTTCCGTGGGAACTCCAGCTCTGGGCGGACTTGCTGTTGCCATGGCGAAAGCCGCTATGGGCGGAAGAGTGGGGGTTTCTCTTGATCTTTCCAAAGTTCCTGCTGAAAGCGGTATGAAGGATGCAGAGATCCTCTTCAGTGAATCCAACAGCCGTTTCATCATCAGCTGCAAAAAGGAAAATTCTGCGGCACTGGAAAAAGCTCTTGCAGGATTCGCTCTTGCGAAAGTGGGTTCCACCAATGATTCCGGTATCTTCTCCATCAAGGGGAACGAAGGGGAATACAAAATTAATATGGAAGAAATGATCAACTCCTACA
>JAFVRL010000299.1 GCA_017504325.1 Lentisphaeria bacterium
CATCCAGCGGAATCCTTTTACCCTCGCAAAAGGATTCCGCTTTAACCGGAAGGATGAACTGCAAAGAATAATTTTACAGAAAATTACTCTCTCTCATTTTAAAAAACAGATTTTATGGGATAACTGTGAAAAGTTTTTGTCTTTTCCCCGGTTTTACACCATACTTATTTTGTACAAGCCAGCATGACTTTACGCAGGGCAGTTGCCCAGCGTTCCAGAACAGATTTTTCTGCACGGAGCAGGGGATGCATGACGCACATAAGACGGTTTGCCATGATGTCGTCGCAGTGGAATGTATCCTTTTTGATGTACTGATCTTCGGGAAGATTCCATACGATACTCTTGTAGAGAGGTACACCCCAGCCGGTGCCAAGGGCAATACCTTCGGCACGGATCATATCGAAAATATCTTTTCTTTCGATCCCGTCTTTGAGAAAATCTTTCTGCAAAAGGAAAGAGAAGAAATAGTAATCTCTTTCATCATCCTCAAAGGCGGATTTCTGCAGTTTTATGGAGGGGATGTCCTTCAGAAATTCCATAATGAATTTGACAGAAGCCTGACGCTGTGCCATGTATTCTTTCTGGTGGTGGAGCTGATCGTAAATGATCGCTGCCTGGAATTCTGTAAAGCGGTACTGATGACATTCCAGTCCTGTCTGCAAGGGTTCTTTCGGGAAGAGGGTGGAATTTCCGATGTGGCTCAAACGGAAGGTAAGGTCGGCAAGGCGTTCATCATTGGTGGTAAGGCATCCGCCTTCACCGCCGGTCATAAGTTTGCTCAACTGGAAGGAGAAGGAACCGTATTCGCTTAAAGAACCTGCTCCCTTGCCGTGCTGTTTGGCACCGTGAGCGTGGGCGCAGTCTTCAATAACATGGATGCCGTGTTTGGCGGCAATGCGGTTGATTTCATCCATATTGGCAAGAGCGGAATAAAGGTGTACGGGAATGACCGCTTTTGTACGGGGGGTGATGGCTTCTTCAAATTTGACAGGATCCATACACATGGTGTCAGGATCAATATCCACGATGACAGGGGTTGCCCCTACATAGTTTGCCGCCTGGGCGGTGGCGATCCAGGTGACGCCCGGAACGATGACTTCATCGCCTCTGCCTGCGCCCACAGCCAGAAGGG
Organism: Lentisphaeria bacterium; assembly: GCA_017504325.1. Classification (GTDB taxonomy): domain Bacteria; phylum Verrucomicrobiota; class Lentisphaeria; order Victivallales; family UBA1829; genus RGIG5327. Next base: position 1,133 of record JAFVRL010000299.1, read on the forward strand.
CACATTCCAGAGTGGTTGTACCGTTGCACATCCAGATGGAGTATTTTGTATCCTGGAAAGCCGCAAATTCCTCCATAAGGAGTTTTTCATATTTGCCGCAAAGACCCCATTTACCGTTGCGGTAAATTTCCAGGAGTTTTTCTTCGGTTTCCGGATGGGGGGTGGGCCATACGGGAACACAGGAATTGAGTTCATTTTCGGCAAAAACTGCTTTGCCGCCATTGATAGCAAGTGTGGGATCGGAAGGGATCATTTTTTTATTCCTTTCAAATTGATTTTTCAAGTTTCAAAAGATTTTCAGCAACGAAAGAAGCCACATTATCCTGATATTTGTAACGCATTGCTCCGGGATAACCGTAGATCTCATAGAAGCCGAAGGCACACTGGTTTTTGCATGTGCGGATGCTGGTGATATCCGGATAGCGTTTCATATCGGATTCGGAGGGGAAATATTTTCCGTCGCCGTTGGCTACTTCCGCGGCAAAGGCAAAGGTATTGGAGGAGTTTGCCATAAGACGCGCACCATCCTCCACAAAGTATTCGCCGGGGATGAAGAAGAAGGAGATGGGGCCCATTTTGATCACTTGCAGATCGTGATAGGTATTAAGATCATATCCTTTTTCTTTGAGAATGATCATTTCTTTCATACGCCATTCATGCTGTTTGGTGACTTCTCCAAAGACTTCCGCATCTTTTTTGAGTTCTTCAAGAGTCTGTTCCTTTACCGGGAATTTGAAGGTGGAAAGGGCTCCGGAGATCGTCAGATCCGTTACTTTTTTCCCGCCTTCAGCCATACCTTTTTTCAGATCGTCCACATATTTTCTTCCGATAACGGCGGCTCCCTGATCGTTGTTGAGGATACTGCAGGCGGTAACGGTATTGACATCACCGCAGGGACCAAGCATGAAAAGAGGCATATCGGCAAGTTTTTCCTCTTTGATGAGAGCATTGGCAGCCCCCATCCAGTCGGCGGAAACAAGTCTTCCCCAGTCGCCGTTCATGGCGATACCGTGGATACCGTGATTGTGGAGAAGGACTTTGCAGGAACCGTCTTTACGGACAAAGCGGATGAAACGGATACTTTCATCGGTGATGTTTTTATCCACTTCCACACGGTTTTTACCCAGTTTTTCAGTAAGGGGAGTTTTGCCCACTTCCGCATATTCGATCTCTTCTTCAGAAAGAAATGCTTTTTCCGCTACTTTCAGAACGGCATTTTTCCAGTTTTCCTGGAAGGGGACATCCGGTGCGCCGAATCCCACACCGCTGTTGAATCCCAGAACGGGGGCACTGTGGGTGTGAGTGGCGATAAAGGCGATGTTTTCGGGCGGAATACGGTAGATGCGGGTAAGTTCCGCACGCATTTTTCTTGCGTATTCGTCCGGGGTGATACAAGTGTCTGTATAAATGATCATACTTCTTGTATTGCCGTCATTGAAGCAGAATGCTCTGCAATACAGCGGGTCATGGGTGGCAACATTTCTTCTGCCCTGGAATCCTCCGTACCCGTAGAGTTCCGCAAAAAGAGGAACTTCCACGATCTCTTCAGCACAACCGATCTTAAACATAATTTTTCTCCTTTGATTAATTTGAAAGAGTGATGATTTTCTTATGTTTTTTTCTCCGGTAATTATACATCTTTTTTCCGGATTTGTAAATAGCAGGAATTGACAAAAACTTATCAAAAAAGAATATTTTGTCTGTTTTTTCTCACAGCTGTCCCATAAAATCATTGTAAAAAGAGAAATGTTCGGTTGCCAGGCGAGGCGGTTGCCGCCGAGCGCGCAGTGGATGTGCGAATGAACCGCAGGGCAATCGCCTTGCGGACGCTCACAAGGAATTGTGAGCGTATGAGCCAGCAGCGAGCATTAAGCCG
>JAFVRL010000300.1 GCA_017504325.1 Lentisphaeria bacterium
CCGGAGAACAGACAAGGAAGGTAATGGTATCTTCATCCCAGGAAAAAGGCAGTGCCGGAACCGCATTGAAATACTCCATGGGAGCATCGGGATAAAGTTCCGGTATGGAAAGCTCCTCCTCTTCCACAAAATCTGTGCCATAGGCCTGTGAATAGAGTTTTACAAGCTCTGTTTCATTGAGGATACCATTGCGGATAAGATCCCTGTCCCACTCTTCACTGTGGAATGCAGGGCGTTTTTTTCCTGTTCTTTCCTCATAAGGGGCAAGAAGCTGCTGCAGTTTGGCAGAGCCGGCTCCGAAATCGATTTTTTCTTTTAAATCACTCACAGCCAGAAATCCTTATCAAAGAAGAGGGAAGGTTTTTTGGGGAAGGGCTGTTTTTCACTGTTTTCCCCGGCGGCACCCAGATTATCACTGTAATCATCCAGAAGATCAATAGCGGAATTGTAGCGTTTGATCATATCTTTTACAGGACTCTTTTCGTTGATGATATGACCGGTGATCATCACCAGAAGTTCCGTTCTTTCCATACTTGCATCCGTACTTCCTGTCAGACGGTTGAGAATGGGGATCTGATTGATGATGGGCAGTCCGTCCAGAGAATCTTTTGTTTTTTCCTGGATCAATCCGCCAATGACCATGGTCTGACCGTTGGCAATGGTCATGGCGGTCTCCACAACGCGTTTGTTGAAGGTGGGAGACTTGATATTGAGGTCGATGGTATCCACTTTTTCCGAAAGTTCCTGTTTGACTTCCAGAGAAATAAGTTCGGTACTGGTGATCTGGGGGGTGACCGTAAGGATCACACCCACATCTTCATAGTCATAGTTCTGCAATATTTCAGTGGAAGAGGTACTGCTTGTCCCCTGTTTGATGTAGGGGACACGCTGACCTACCTGGATCTTTGCTTCCGTATTGCTGGATACCAGCACCTGGGGACTGGAGACCACTTTCACGGCAGTGTTGCCGGCAAGAGCTTTGATGTAACCGAATTTCTGGGAGGGGTTTTTGGGATTGGAGATGAGGAAACTGAACCCTTTGTCTCCGGCTCCGCCCACCGTATTCACATCCGGATTCAATCCGCTGTAATTTGTTCCGAAAAGGGAATCCGCGCCACCGTTTCCGGTGGTCATGGACCATTCAATACCGAATTTATTTGCATCACTCAAAGTCACCTCCACCACAAGAACCTGTAAAAGCACCTGGGCAGGTACTACATCAAGTCTGTCAAGAAGGGATTTGATGGATGCATAGGTGCGGGGAGTCGTTCTTACGATCATGCGGTTGAGAACTCCATCGGCAAAAATACGGATGGAGGTGTTGAAGAGGGAGGAGTGCTGGTCTGTCTGGACGCTCTGGGTATTGACCACGGATCCTCTTGCGCCGGTAGCCGTGGTATTGGCAGTCATCCGGGAGGCATTGTAACGGTTGTTTGTATTCAAACGGGGCGCACTGAGATTTGTTGTGCGCTGTCTGCCGGAATTGGTATCAATGGTCAGTGTGGATCCGGAGGAGTCATAGATGACGGCAAGTGCCTGGGCAAGCTGTTCCACTTTTCCGTGTCTTACCTTATAAACAAAAACCATTTCCTGATCCAGAGAATCGGAGGAATCCAGAAGTTCCACCCATTTTCTGATCTCTGTCATGGCTTCTTCCGTGGCGGCAGTTACTGCAAGCACCTGAATACGGTCGATACCGGAGATCTGGATGGCACCGGGGGCTTCCGTACGGTCGAGTGTCTGATAGACCGTGAAACCCAGCGTGGGCAATATCACCCGCAATTCATCAGCGATCTTGCTGGGGAGGATGTTGCGGCAGGGAAGAAGGGCGCGCACCCAGGAACTTTTACTGCGGCTGTCCACCAGTTCCAGTATCTGACGGATCTTGGGGATGTTTTCGGCAATATCACATACCATGATCGCGTTGGGGCGTGTCATTTCCACACAGATGGCATCCCGGCGCAGAAAAGGTTTCAACTGCTGCATTGCTTCTCTGCCTGTTGCAAACTGCAGCTGCCGGTAATAGATCTCTCCCCCTGCGGGACTTGCCAGAGTACTGTCCGGCTGTTGATTGACTTTGCTCTGCAGCATCACCCGGAGGAGAGAACCCTGCGCTTTGGCTGTGGCATTGGAAAGAAGAAGCAGACTTTCAAAAGTTGCCCACAACTCTTTTCTTGTCATTTTGGAATTCAGATTGAGCGTTACCACTCCCCGCAGATCACTGTCAGCCACAAAGTTGAATCCGAGAACATCCGCAAAAGCGGGGATCACATCCAGAAGAGGTGCGCTGTTGAAGACCAGGGAAACATCCAGAACTTCATCGGCATTGAGCAGAATGAAATCATCATAAAAACGGGGACCGGAAAGGGAAGGGGTGCGCCAGGCACTTTTTTTATTTTCCGCAAGTGCCTTTCTGGTATCTCTGGCGGTCATCGCCTCAAGCTGTTTCAATTTTTTTTCATTGAAAGGACGGGAAGAGGAGATGACTTTCTCTTCTTCCATAGTCTCTTTGGGAGAGGATACATATTTGACCTGTTCCTTTTCCAGAAAACGGAACCGTTTTTTCCCTGTTTCTTTATTCTCCTCTTTTCCGTCTTTTTTATCTTCAAGATTCTGGCAGGAAGTTAACAGAAATGCCGGAATCACAAAGGAACCTGCAAGCAGGGTAAGAAAGAGTTTTCTGCTGAAAAAGTGTTTTTTCATTTTCATGACCTTTTTTCCATGTGTTTTTGTATTTGATAATAATTTATTTGCCCATTCCATCATCTTCTGCGTCTTGCCGCAGGGGTTCCCCTCTGGTTCTGACCGGCGTTATTGTTCCGGTTCATCATCTGCCGCATCATGAAATTCTGTTGCATACCCTGCTGACGCAGAATATTCTGCATCTGCTGCATACCCTGCTGAAGGATCTGCTGGGAGGTCCGGGGTCTGTTTACAGTTCTTCTTGAAGAGGAGAGGCCTTTGGATGATTCCTGCAATTCCAGTTCCATCTTATCGCTGCCTCTCATCAAAGTGGCGGTGTTCCGGGTGACTTCCACAAGAGTATAACCGTTGGACAGGGTTTCTCCGATACGCACATACTGTCTCTGCACCTGTGCCGATGTACTCCGGGACTGGTTCATGCCGGTAAACATGCCCGGCATCACACCGGGAGGCAGGGGGGTGTTATTTCCCGCCATTGCCCCGGATGTAAATCTTCTGCGGAAAGATCCCCCGGCAGACTGACGGTTATTTCCTGTGTTTGCAGCTGTCGAACTTCTGTTTCTGTCCACATTTCTCTGCTGCATATTGATTGCATTGCCGCCTCCCATCTGCATCATGGGATTGCCTGCCTGTCCCATCATACCGTAAGCATTGCGCCGCCACATGCCGAAGGCATTGGTCCGGTTGTCCTGCTGGATATTGTGTTTGATGATCGCTCCGGAAACTTTGCCGATGGTAAAGGTGCCCACAAGGGTCAGAGTGAGACGCCGGTTGTTCCTGGTGTGGGCGTTGGGACTTCTGCCTGTATAAAAAAGATTGTTTTCCGTGATCTTTTTTATCATCTCTTCCTGCGACGGCAAGGAGCCTGCCTGCACTGCGGAAGCTGAAATATTCTTCTGACTTTTACCGGAACGATCCTTCTTTTTCACCAGAAGGGCAGTATCTGCTTTCCGGGAGAAAATCCTGCGCAGATTGTCCACGGTTCCCAGAAGTACAGCACCGGCAAGAAGTACATTGAGGATCATAAGAAAGATTTTCATTTTTTACCTCCCTCAACTGCTGCCGGTGAAACGGTTTTCTTTTCCTGTTTCTTTACCGGAGTTTTTTTAACAGCTTTTTCCATTTCTTTCAGGGAAAGTTTCCCATCGTAGCCGATTACTCTGACTGCTCCGTGGAAACGCATCCTTACGGTCGCCGGAGTGATCTGGAACGCGGATTGGGCTGCATTGTTTCTCTGACGCATAAAGCCGTTATCCGGACGCAGATCCAGTCTCCTCCAGTGAAGGGCAGGTCTGCTTTCCTCCAGTTTTGCAAAAAACTTGATCAGTACATCATAGGGAGCCGTTGCGGAAAGATTATCCACTTCCGCATAGTAAAGTTCATGGTTGATCCTTGTAATGCGAACCGAACCCAGAGCGGAAAGAGTAAGTTCCAGTTCCTTTGCCGCATTCTGTATGGTATTACGCAATACGGTATCCACCAGTCCATCCCGTTCTTCGTTCCAGTATGTTATAAGTTTTTCCCGGTAAAGTTTTTTCTGGAGGTCGCTTTTTGCCGTTTTTTTCCGGTTTTCCTCCACCTGTGCCCGTAATTTGCGGACATCCTGTTTCAAATTTTTGATCTTTTCTTCAGAAGGGAACAATGCGGAAAAACCGCCGGAAAACTGCACAAGCATAAAGCCCCAGCATACGATAAGGACCGTACTGCAGATAAGGATCAGTTTTCCCGAAGGTGTTTTGACGAAAGATTTGAATTTCTCCATACTCATCTTCTGATCCCTCCTTCCCCGAACGCATTTTCATCATTAATGGTAAGTTTCACAATGATCATCGTCGCCGCCCCGCCGAAATTCCGCTGTTGGATATTGGCTAATTTCCAATAGGGGAATTTTGAGCGGAAGATCTCGGAAATACTGGAATTATCTTCACTGAACATGGTCAGATCCAATCCGGAATCGCTCCAGCGCATACTTGAGACCATAACATTGGAAGGAAGAAATGCGGTCAGGTCGTTCAATTTCTTTACGATATCGTGTTCCCCGGCTTTCATCGTGGAAAATTTCTGTCTTTCCCTGCTGTCCTTTTCGATTTTGCGGATCTTTGCCTTCAATTTTCTGTTTTCTTCCTGCAGAACCGCCTTTTCTCTGGAAAGAAACTTATAATTTTTTGCATTTTCGATCCATTGACCTGAACAGCTCCAGAGAATGTTCAACAGCAGGGCAGTAAGGAGAATCACCCCCAGTTTGATCTGGGATTTCAAACGGCTCGGCCGCAACTTTGCCGGAAGGATATCCATGCCTTCTTCACTTTCTGCATAACCGGGTGAAAGGACATATCTGGCGCAGAGAAGCAGAACAAGGGAATCCCTGACAGAAAAAGACGGGGGCAGTTTGAATTTGCCGCTAAAGATCTTTTCCCATGCTTCATTGCTTCCTGCCGGATCTTCCGTATTGCCGGAGACCACCTGCCAGGAATCCATGGCGAAATAATAATTCTTTTCCACTTCCGGCAGATAAAGGGGCGGATCATCTTCCTGTAAAGCGAGAAACGGATAAATATATGCATCCGCTTTTCTGCCGCATTGCAGAAGGATACCGGAAAGTGTTTCAAGGGAATCCGCGGGAAATACACACACATTCACACGGATCTCTCCATTATTGTCTTTTTCCTGATTTTCCGGCGAGGTTTTTCCACCGGAGGAGAGAATGGAAAATTCTGTCAGCAGATTTTCCTGTCCGGAGGCAAGCATTCTGCGGGGCAGTTCAAGTGCAAGTGCGCTGCGTATGTTTTTCACCGGGATCTCTGCCATTTTTGTGCGGAAAAAGAAACTTTTTTTCAATGCACCGCAAAGAAACAGCGGCTCATCTCTGGATATGGCAAGAGTACGGAACAATTCTTTCCAGGTGTTGACCGGATCTGTCTCATCCGGAGCAAGGGAAACATGCCGCAGAAGTTCATGTTTTGTTTTGATACGGCGGAAAACCGCCCCCTGCAATTTGTCTTTGCTGAAGGCGATTACTGCAAATCCTTTGACCTTTGCAATATTCATATTTCCTCTTTCTTTATTTCTTCATTCCGGAGGTGATTTCAAAAGTCCCCGAAAATCTTTAAACGCATCTGCTTTGATTTGCAAAAGGAGCATTTTCCGGCTGTTACCACTGTGGGCAGCAGCCTCAAATTACCTTTCACTTTTCTTTGCAGCAGCTTCTTTGATTTTTTTTTGAATGACTTTTGAAATCACCTCTCCGGACAGACAATTCCGTTTTCTGACTCCATGTACCTTATTGGACTTTTTTCAGGAGTTCTTCAAGTTTTGCCTTTGCCGCCTGTTTATCTTTCCTGTTGAGGAGCATATATTCCTGCCACTCTTCCGGATATTGCTGTTTGGCTTTTCTTGCAAGCTCATTTCTTGAAAAATCCCGTTTGGGAGGAGGGGCGGGACGGGGAGTATCTGCGGGGCTGCGGAAAGAGCCCGGAGTACCGGAGAAGCCGAATGAAAATTCATATCCTTCCTTTTCCAGAAGTTCCCGCAGCTTTGCAAAGCGTTCTCTCCACTGGAGTCCCTCAAGTTCCTTCTCATATTTCTTTGTGACAAATGCCATTTCTTCGGCATTGGCAGGAAGTTTCTCTCCGGATTTTGCGGCAAGGTCCTTCAATTTGAGTCTGTTTTCCTCCACCGCTTTTTTGTATGCAGCATATTCCGCCGGGAATTTTTCTGCAATTTTAGCTTCCACTTCGGTGCGTTTCTGCCCCGCATTATTCATCCGGGGGCCGCCGAAAGATCTTCCCCTCATACCTTCCCGTCTGCCGAAACCTTCTCTTCCGGGACCTTCTCCATTGTTCCGCCGGGACATATTGCTGCGGGAGAAGTTGGGCCGGGGTGTTTTCAGTCCTGCCTTTGCCGCAAGACGCTGCATTTTATTGAATGCTGCCGGAAGATTGGTTTCTGCAAGTTTTTTGATTTCCCTGAAACCTTCCGGATCTTTCTTTTCCAATTCCGTCTGGAGATTTGCCCATTCCTTCTGTGTTTTTTCACTCATTTCAAAAGAACGGTTCATTCCCGGTCTGCCGGAGGATCTTCTCTGGGCGTCTGCCTCAAAAAGTGATGCTGTACTTAATGAAAGTGCAATTACTGCTGTCAAAATCCTGTTCATATTCTGCTCCTTTTGTTATAGGGGTATTCTTTCTGCTTTTGCAAAAGCTTTTC
>JAFVRL010000301.1 GCA_017504325.1 Lentisphaeria bacterium
CTGCACCTTATAAGGATTATACAGCCTGCCGCTATACATTCTTTCGATCTCTGTCATGTAAACGGGAATGATGCCGGATATATCTCTTTTTCCCCGTACCATGAGGAACCCGGAACAGCCAAACTGCATAAAGTCTATCTGCAGTCAGCCTTTCACGGGTACGGAATCGGGCAGAAAATGCTCTCTTATGCCTTTGAAAGATGCCGCAAACTCGGCTTTTCTTCAGTGATCCTTGCAGTAAACAAACAGAATCTCAAGGCACAGAAAGCCTATGAAAGAGCCGGATTCATTCTGGAAAAAGCTGTATGCAATGACATTGGAAACGGCTTTGTGATGGATGATTACATTATGAGGAAAAATTTTGAAAGTCCTCAAAAGTTCCCCGGAGCCTGAAGGGAAAATTTTATAAAAAAGATTCTCCGCCTTGTATTTTCCGGCGGGAGTGATACATTAAGGCAGAAAAAAGGAGAAAATATGGTTTTACCGGATAAAGTACGACTGAACGAAGACAGTGCGGCGGTGGAAAAACTGCTCGCCGTATTGGAGAAAAAAGGGGGTTACTGCCCCTGCCGGCTGAAAAAAGTTCCGGAAAATATGTGTATATGTGAGGAATTCCGTCAGCAGATCGCCGACCCGGAATTTGAAGGATACTGTCATTGTCAACTGTATTATAAGGAGAAATAAAATGGATGTTGTGCATTTGAATGAAGAATCTCTGAAAAAACTCCTTTCCCAACAGGAAAAAGCTGTTCTTATTGATTTCTGGGCACAGTGGTGCTCTCCCTGCTGCCGTCTTGCCCCCGTACTGGAGGAGTTTGCGGCAAAACATCAGGACATCATCGTCGGCAAAGTGGATGTGGATGAATACCCTCAACTTGCCGCGGAATGGAATGTGGATACAATCCCCGCTCTCTTTTTTATCCGTTCCGGCAAAGTGGAAAAGCGTATCGGCGGTTTTATGAGCTGTGATGCTCTGGAATCAAATCTGGGGTTGTGAGCGTGAAAAAAGCCATTGTACTGTTGAGCGGCGGACTGGATTCCGTCACCTGCCTTGCCATTGCAAAAAAGGAAGGTTTTGAGCTTCATGCTCTCACTTTTGATTATGGGCAGAGACATGATATAGAGTTATCCCTTGCAAAGAAAAATGCAGCAAAAGCCGGGGCGGAATTTCATATGGTCTCCTTCCGTCTGGGAGTACCGGAAGCATCCGCACTTACTTCAAAAACGGCGGAGATCCCGGATTATATTCCGGAAGAACATGGAGTACCTTCCACCTATGTACCGGCAAGAAATCTGGTATTTCTCTCTTTTGCCACAGCGTTTGCAGAAAGTATAGGAGCAAAAGATATATTTATCGGCGTGAATTCCATAGACTATTCCGGTTATCCCGATTGCCGTCCCGGCTTTATCCGTTCTTTTGCGGAAACAGCAAGACTGGGGACTTGTGCTGTGGATGAAGGGTGGCAGTTCAATATTCATGCTCCTTTGCAGAATTTGAAAAAGCATGAGATCATCTCTCTGGGACTTTCCCTGGGAGTGGATTACTCGGATACCCACAGCTGTTACAATCCCTCACCCGGCGGCAGAGCATGCGGGAAATGCGATTCCTGCGGTCTCCGGAGAGACGCTTTCCGTTTTCTGGGCATGGAAGATCCGGCTCTGCAAAAGTGAGGAGCCCTGTTTATGCCTGAAGAGATGACAGAAAGTATCGCCTCTTTTCCTTTCAAAGCCATCGGCTATGTAAGGACCTCATCCCGTTACCGGTATGAAATGCCCCGGCAGGCGGCATTCTCCGGGGTTCCGGCATTTATAGAGTGGGCAAAAGGGGAGCAGAGATATGCGGAAGCGGCAAAAGATCTTGCCGGATTTGACCGTATATGGGTGATCTTCTGCTTTCATCTCAACTGGGATCACTGGAACCCCATGGTGAGACCGCCCGTCTCTCCGGACGGGAAGAAATACTCTCTTTTTGCCACACGCTCCCCCCACAGACCCAATCCCATAGGATTGAGTTGTGTGGAACTGGTTTCTGTGGAGAAAAACGGTCTTTTCATCGGCCCCTGTGATATTCTGGACGGTACTCCCGTGTTTGATATAAAACCTTATATACCTGAAGCTGATGCCTTTCCCTCTTCCGCAGCAGGCTGGCATGACAGGATCCGGGATATAGGTTACAATGTGGCTTTTACAGATGTTTTTCTTGAAAAAAGCCGTTTTCTCGCCTCGCTCTGTAATCTGGATGTGGAAAATTTCTGCCGTATCCAACTCAAATATTCCCCTCTGGATGCCTCCCGTAAAAGAGTGAAGAAATACGGAGAAAAGCAGTACCGTATCGGCTGCCGTACATGGCAGATCCTTTTCCATATTGAGGAGGAAGAGAAAAATATTCTGGTAAAGGATCTCTTCTCCAACTATACAGAAGAGGAACTGCTTCCGGCAAGTCCGGACAAATACGGGGATAAAGATTTCCACCGTGCATTTCTTGAGGCGTTTCCCTGTTGAGGAGACCTTTTCAAAAGCAGTAAAGGCAATTCCGTATTGACAAATCAGTAAAAGTGTGCTATATTAACACTTGAAAAAATATCTTTGGAAAATAACCAAAAATATGTTTTACAAATAAGCAAATAAAAACTTAAAGAAAGGCGGTAATCATGTCCGGTCATAGTAAATGGGCGAATATCAAGCACAAAAAAGAGGCTTCTGACAAAAAGAAAGGCAAGATTTTTTCCAAGTTGGCAAAAGAGATCATGGTCTGCGTGAAACAGAGCGGGAAAGATCCCAACAACAACCCCAGACTGCGTCTTGCCCTTATTGAAGCAAGATCTGCAAATATGCCCCGTGAAAATATCGACCGCGCCATCAAAAAAGGTGCCGGAGAACTGGGCAATGTCAACTATGAAGAGATCGTGTACGAAGGTTACGGTCCCGAAGGAACCGCTTTCATCGTGGAATGTCTGACCGACAACAAGAACCGTACCATCGGGGATGTGCGTGTTGCTTTCGACCGCAACAACGGTAATCTTGCCGCCAGCGGAGCTGTCTCCTGGATGTTCCAGAGAAAAGCCCACTTTGTCATCACCGACGAAGCCAATGCCGATGAAGAAAAACTCATGGATATCGTGCTGGAAGCCGGTGCGGAAGATATTATCGTGGAAGACGGCGTAGCTGAAATCTGGGGGGCTCCCGATGCATTCACCGACATTGCCAAAGCTCTGGAAGATGCCGGGATCGAAACAAGTGAAGCAGCCATTATCCGCAAACCGGACAATACAGTGGAGATCAAAACTGTCCAGGCAGCCCAGCAGGTAATGCGTCTTGTGGATAAACTGGAAGAACTGGAAGATGTGCAGAACGTTCACCAGAACTCCGAGATCCCTGACGAGATCATGGAACAGATGGACGAAGAATAAGTTTCTTCTTACAGCCTGATGTACTCTGTATGATCATTCTGGGAATAGATACAGCAATGCGGAAAACCGGTTACGGAGTTGTGGAAATGGATCACAACTCCATACGGGTACTGGATTGCGGTGTCATCCACAACAAGGCAAATCTGAAACATACAGAGTGCGTCAGAAGGATCTTTCTGGGGATCAGGGAACTTATAAACACATTCAAAGTGGATGCAGTCTCTCTGGAAACGGCATTTGTCAACAGGAATGTGAAAACAGCCATGATCCTTTCTCTGGCAAGAGGGGCGGCGATCACATCTGCCGCCATAGAAAAGATCCCTGTTTACGAATATTCCCCCAAGACTGCAAAAAGAGCTGCAGTAGGTTTGGGGACCGCATCCAAGGAACAGGTTGCCAATGTACTTGCCTCCCTCTGTTCCCTGAATGTGACGGATATTCCGGATGATTCCACAGATGCCCTTGCATTGGCAGTATGTCACGGCAACCTTGCCTGCCGGCAGGGGGCATTGGCGGGATTATGCAAAGAGATATGATTTTAGAGAATCCGCCCCCTGAAACGGAAACAGTGTATATACAATAACAAATGAGGAAAAGATGAGACTGGCAAAATATGGTAAAACACAATGGCTGTCTGCGACAGTCCTTCTGGTGTTTATGGTGATCTTTTCCGGTGTACTTTTGTATGTTTCGTTACCGGTGGGTTGTTTTATCCTGGTGATCTCCCTTTTGGCATGGGGTGCTTTCATCGCATTTTTCCGGGATCCCCACCGGGTGGTGGGACAGGATAAGACAGAACTTGTTGCCCCTGCTGACGGTATCGTAAAAGATATTGAACTTATCCCCAATACCTCCTGTGAGAATGAGGTATTGCGGAAACTTTTTGACGGCTATGATATTTTGCGTATAGGGATCGTGCAATCGGTCTTTGATGTTCATATAAACCGCGTTCCCTGTCAAATGGCGATCCATACAAAAGTATGCAGGGAAAAAGGCGATGGCAGTGAAAGTGCCTCTCTTCTCCTCGGCGGGTACGGAGAAATCGAAGGTATCCGCTTTCCGCTTGCTTTGCAGCAGCTTTCCGCCTCCGGTCTGCGGCGCATCATTTGCGGAGCGGACGAAGGGGAAGAAATCAAAAAAGGCAGAAAGTATGGAATGATCCAGTCCGGCTGCCGTGTGGAATTGTATCTGCCCGCCAAAAGTCCGGTTTCCATTACAATCAATCCCGGGGAACGGGTCACTGCGGGAAAAACGGTTCTGGCTGTATTCAGCCGGGAGAAACAGGATTGAAGCGGATAAAATCACTTGCATACAAATCAATATATGAGGTGCTGAAATGAAAAAAGTAGTAAAAAGTCTTGTTCCCATGGTAAAATATCTGAAATGGATCCCCAATGCTCTTACTCTGGGCAATTCTCTCTGCGGTTTTGCCGCGATCCTTTACACTTTGCAGGTCTATGATCCGGGCAATGCTGAAACCATCAGTTCCATTTTTGCTTTCAGTGCGTTCATGATCATCTGCGCCATGGTATTCGATGCTTTTGACGGTTATGCGGCAAGATTGCTCAATGCGGCAAGCCTTCATGGTATTCAGATGGATTCCCTGGCGGACATGGTCACATTCGGTGTGGCGCCCGCCACCCTCGTTGCCGTCATGGCACACAGTCTTTCGGAAGTACGAAGCAATGAATTCCTGCTTGTCTGGTGCTGTTCTGCCATTTATCTGGGAGGAGCGGCATTGCGTCTCGCAAAATATAATGTGCATGCCATGCAGGAAAAGAAAAGTTCCGACCGTTTTTCCGGGATCCCCTCACCCGGAGCCGCGGCGGCAATATGCAGTATTATTTTCCTTTTTGCGGTAGAACACTCTGACAAACGCTCCATGCTTAAACTGATCTCCGTTCTGCCCTGGTATGCAGCATTTCTGGGATTTCTCATGGTCAGTACCATTTCTTATCAGCATTTCGGCAAATGGTTCTTTTCCGCCTTCCATAACAAACGGCGTCTGGCTGTCCTGATCATTATTATCGCCGCTTTGGCGTGTGAATCCATTATCCGGCACAATTACCCTGTATGGACGATCGCCATTCTGATCAATGGTTATGTGATCTGGGGGCTTATCGCCGCCATTTTGGTCAAGCTGAAGATCCTTAAAAGAGCGGAGGACGCTCATCTTTGAGGTATTTTTCTGTGAAAATCACAGATGGGTCCCTTTTCCGTCACTTTTCCGTCAAATTCTTTTCCGGGAGTTTTTTGTGGTGAAAAAAGATATTTCCGTCACTTTGCAAAGCTGTCCGTCAAAGAAAAAAAAGACGGCGGGAAAAAAAATCGCAAAAACAAAAACTGATCTGCGGGAGCGTCTTGTTGAGATCTTCCGTCTTCTCCATGAAGAGTATGGACCGCAGAAATGTTTTCTCAATCACGATACCCCCTTTCAGCTTCTGGTCGCCACCATATTGTCTGCCCAATGCACAGATAAAACCGTCAATATTGTGACGGAGGAATTGTTCCGTCACTTTTCCACACCGGAAGAATTTGCAGCAGGGGAATTAAGTGTACTTGAAACTCTTGTCCACAAATGCGGTTATTACCGCGCAAAGGCCCGTCATATCAAAGAAGCCGCCATAAAAATCTGCAGTGATTTTGACGGAAAACTGCCTTCCACGATGGAAGAACTTGTTACATTGCCTGGAGTAGGGAGAAAGACCGCCAATGTGGTACTTGCTGATGCCTTCGGATTGCCCGGTTTACCGGTGGATACCCATGTGATACGGTTGAGCAATCTCATCGGACTGGTAAAAACAAAAGATCCGGTAAAGATCGAAGAGATTCTCTGTAATGCTTTTCCGGAGGAGCGGAAGGGGGAACTGGGGGAATTATCCCACCTCCTTATCATCCACGGCCGGAGCTGCTGTGCGGCGGGGCGTCCGGCATGTGAAAAATGTATCATTCAGAAGTTATGCAATACTCACCTTAACAGAGAACAGGAAAAAAAACATGTCACTCATACCGAAATTCCGTGAGATCAAAAAGTGGCCGGACTGGTTGTTTTATATTCCGGCAAAAATCATCATGCTTCTGCGTCACATCATGCGTAACGAACTGATTGACCCGGAGGGGAGATTCGGTTCGGAGGCGGCTCCTGCAGTAGCGGTGATCTGGCACAACCGTCTGCTTTTCCTTGCGGTGATGACCCCAAAATGGGAAAGGGAACATACTGCCGCTCTCATAAGTGCGTCAAGAGACGGTCAGTACATAACAGACATGTGTAAACAATGGGGGTTGGAGTCCATCCGCGGTTCCTCCTCCCGGAAAAATGTTCAGGTAATGGGAGAGGCGGTAGAATGTCTGAAACGGGGAAAATATGTGGCAATCACCCCGGATGGTCCCAGAGGCCCGCGTTATTCCATGAGCCGTGGGCCGGTACGTCTGGCAAGTGAGACCGGGGTAAAGATCTTTCCTGCCGCCATCAATTACTCCTCCTACTGGGAGTTGAAAAGCTGGGATAAGTTCCGGATCCCCAAACCCTGGGCAAAGATCACGCTCCATATAGGGGAATCTTTCCAAATACCGCCCAATATCACAGACGAAGAGGTGGATCAATGGCGGGAGATCCTGCGGAAAAAACTCAATGAGATCTCCCAGGTCACTCCGGAAATGGAGAAAGAAGCGGAACAGGATGCATTGGAGTATGCGGCAAGAAAAGCGGCAAAAAGGAATAAAGGGAAAATACAATGAAGATCGGTGTACTGTGTATAGGCGATGAACTGCTGAAAGGAGCAGTCATCAATACAAATCTTGGATATATGGGATCAAAACTGCTTCAGGAGGGGATCTATCCTGCAATGGCTCTGGAGGTTCCGGACAGATCGGAAGATATGGTCAATGCCTTGAAGATCCTGATGAAAGAAACCGATTTTGTTCTTGTTTCCGGAGGACTCGGCCCTACTTCCGACGATCTCACCAAACCGGCAGTGGCGGAATTCCTCGGCAGAAAATTATACCGGAACAGTGAAGCGGTAAAGGCGATCACCGACCGCTGGGCAAGTATGAGAAGGGGAAGTGATCTTCCGCTGCATTTTCTCTCTCAGGCGGATATTCCGGAGGGAGCCGTTCTCATCCCCAACCATTACGGAACTGCTCCGGGGATCTATCTTGAACTTGGGGAAAAAGATCCCTTCCCCGGCAAATATATCGTGATGATGCCCGGACCTCCCTCTGAACTGGATCCCATGTTCGATCATCAGGTCATGCCGCTTGTGAAAAAGGCACTGGACAGTAAGTTATACTCTTTTCTTTTCCATATTGCCGGTGTGGGGGAATCCAGAGTGGAAGAGAGGATGCAAAGGATCATTGCTTCCCTGCCTGCTCTTTCCGTTGCCTATTGTGCCGCACCTGAATTTGTAAAACTTTTTATCACTTCAGAATGTGAAAAGACCATTGAAAATGCTTCTCAAATGATCCGCAAGGAGTTTGAGAAGGAGTTATTGTCTGATAAGGCAAAAACGGTGGCGGAAGAGATCATTCTTCTTCTGAAGGAGAAAAACTGTACTCTTTCTCTTGCGGAATCCTGTACGGGGGGATTGATCTCCCAGCTTATTACCAATGTACCGGGAGCGTCGGAGGTCTATGAAGGCGGGATCGTAAGTTACGCCAATAAGGTGAAAGAGAATCTGCTGAAGGTGAAAAGTTCCACTCTTATGGAGCATGGTGCGGTAAGCAGTGAGTGTGCCGGAGAGATGCTGGAAGGGTTGAAAAAGGCTTTCGGGACATCCTGCGGTATTTCGGTTACCGGGATCGCCGGACCCGGAGGCGGGACAGAGGAAAAGCCTGTGGGATTGGTCTATATCGGCGTATATTGCAAAGAAAATCTCCATGTGGGCAAATATCTTTTCCGGGGAAGCCGGGATCAGATCCGCGCCAGAAGTGCCGCTGTGGGATTGAACATTTTACGCTGTATGCTTAAAGGCTATGATGTAAAACATGCGGGAAGTATTTTTCTCTGTCCCCGTTCCTGATAAGAGAGTAAAGCAGAAAAGGTAAAAGAGAACGGTTACGGCAAAAAGTTTTTTCAAGGAATATTTCTGTTACGCAATGAGGGGGCATTTTCCAGCAGGATCCCTACTTGTGGATTGCGTGAGGCTATACGCTTTATAAAACGGTTGATGCTTGCCAATCCGATATGTAAAGAAGAAGCGATCTGCCGGTAACTCATCCCTTTAAGCCGCATCCGCAGGATCTTCAACTCCTTCCGGGAATGAACAAGAGCAAGCACTCTATCCATCGTGTCAAGGAAAAAAAACGCATCAGAAAATGTATGGGGTATTTCCTCTTTTTCCGGCAATGAAGACAAATCTTCCTCTTTTTCATCAAAATAGATTTCCGGTTCCACTGCCAAATCCGGACCCGCCGGTGTATAACACTGTACATATTGTTCTTCATGTGATGTACTGTATTTCATTCCGTATCCCCTGTTTTTCTTTTTGAAATACAGAAAGCGTCAAATACATTCATGTACCGGCACAAAAAACCCCCCGGAGGAGTCCGCTGCGGGGGGAATGAAAAATCCGGTAAAGAAGACTCAGGAACGGATCAACGCAAGAGCCTCGTCCCGTTTCTCTTCCATGAGATCTTTACTGTCCGCTTCCACAATGAGACGGATAAGGGGTTCCGTATTGGAGGAACGCACATTCAGCCACCAGGAGGGATATTCGGAAGAGATCCCGTCCAGTTCAAAGATATTGCCGTCAGCATATTTTTCCCGGATGCGGGCAAGAACAGCAGAAGTATCTGCCACTTTGGAATTGATCTCCCCACTGGAAAAATATTTCCGCAGAGGAGCAACAAGCTCACTCACAGGCTTGTTTTTTGCACAAATAAGATTGGCAAGTTTGATAATGGCAAGTCCCTGGGATTCCGCTACAAAATTTTCTTTGAAATAGTAATGTCCGGAAAGTTCCCCGGCAAAAACAGCCCCGGTCTCCCGCATCTGTGCTTTGATGAAAGCATGTCCCACTCTGGACATGACTGCCTTTCCGCCGTTTGCTTCAATGCACTCCCTGACCGCTCTGCTGCTGCGTAAGTCATACATGATGGTGGCAGGTCCGGCAGAGAGGATATCCTGGGCAATAAGGGCGGTAAAAAGATCCATGGGGATGATTTCCCCTTTATCATCAATAAATCCGCAGCGGTCGGCATCTCCGTCGAGGGCGGCTCCGAAATCAGCTCCCACTTCTTTTACTTTAGCACAGATGGCATCCAATGTATCGGTTTTCAAGGGGTTGGCTTCGTGATTGGGGAATGTGCCATCCAGTTCTTTGTAAAGGGGGATCACATCAAAATACTGTTCAATACCTTTGATCTCGTAAGATCCCATGGCATTGGCATAATCCACCACGACTTTGAGTTTTCTGTCCATTTTTGCAAAAGACCGGAGGAAAGAAGCATATTCATCTGCAATATTATAAGAAAGGATCTTTCCTTTTGTTTCTGCCGCAGGCCATTTGTCTTCCGCCACCATTTTTTCAATATCAGCGATCCCGGAATTACCGCCGATGGGAACAGCCTCTCTGCGGCAGAGTTTAAACCCGTTCCATTCACCGGGATTATGGGAAGCAGTGATCATAACACTTCCGTCTGCCTGAAGTTTTCCATTGGCATGATAGGACTGGGGTGTGGAACAGAGTCCCAGATCGATCACATCCGCCCCCTGTTCCGTGATCCCTTTGGCAAGAGCTTCAAAAAGAGGAAGGGAATGGGGACGCATATCCCTGCCCACTACGATTTTTTTTGCTTTAAGAAAGACGGTCAGAGCGCGCCCGATCTTTTCCGCAACAGATGTATTGAGTTGAGTGGGATAGATACCCCGGATGTCATAAGCCTTGAATATTCCAGCCATTTTTCCCTCCTTTGCTGTTTTTGTCAAGCAGTTCTTCTATCCTGTGAACGGTAGGAGATCGCTTCAAAAATATGTTGTTTGGTAATATTTTCACTTCCGGCAAGATCGGCAATGGTACGGGAGACCCGCAGGATCCTGTCGTATGCTCTTGCACTCAAGCCGAATTCCCTTATGGCATGACGCAATAAAGTTTCCGTTGTTCCGTCCAGCTGACAGTATCTGGCGATCTGGGCGGATTCCATCATTCCGTTGCAGAAAGTACCGGATCCCCGGTATCTGGCAAGCTGAATTTCCCTTGCAGCAATGACTCTCTGCCGGATACTGCTGCTGGATTCCGCTGTATTTTTCTGCACAAGTTCCTCTTCGGAAAGAGCCGCCACCTCCACATGGATATCGATCCTGTCCAGAAGCGGTCCGGAGATCTTGGAACGGTAGGAACGCACCTGCATGGGTTTGCATCTGCAGGGATGCAGTTTATCCCCCAGATGTCCGCAGGGACAGGGGTTCATAGCAGCAATAAGCACAAATCTGGAGGGAAAATCACAACTGCCGGCTGCACGGGAGATCGTCACATTTCCGCTTTCAATGGGCTGACGCAATACTTCCAGAGTCGTCCTTTTGAATTCCGGCAGTTCATCCAGAAAAAGAACACCGTTATGCGCAAGGCTGATCTCACCGGGACCGGGATTGCTGCCGCCGCCGATAAGTCCGGCATCGCTTACTGTGTGATGGGGTGCCCGGAAGGGGCGTGTACGCATCAGGGGACGGTGAGAGGAAAGAAGTCCCAGAAGACTGTAAATACGGCTGGTCTCCAGAGTCTCTTTTTCGGACATGGGCGGCAGGATCCCCGGCAAACGCTTCGCCAGCATGGATTTTCCCGATCCGGGAGGACCGGAAAATAATACATTATGTCCCCCTGCCGCAGCAATTTCCAATGCCCGCTTTGCCGCAAACTGTCCCTTTACATCCGCAAAATCCGGCATCCCCGCCCAATCCGGCTCTCCGAAAAGTGTATCTGCGGCACTTGCAGGCACCGGAGCCATTTTGCCGTTGAGAGCAGCTGCAGCTTCCGGAAGAGAAGAAACGGGATATACATTTCTGGAAGCTGCCGCCAGAATCGCTTCCTGCATATTGCCCGCAGGAACTATAAGATTTTTGATCCGGGGAAGTTCCCGGGCAAGCAGAGCTATGGAGACAACTCCTTTTACCGGACGCACTGTTCCATCCAGAGCAAGTTCGCCAATCACAAGTGTTTCGGAAAGTGCCTTGCGGTCGACCCCGTCAAGAGCCGCTACAAGTCCAAGAGCAATGGGCAGATCAAAAGATGCTCCCTCTTTGCGGATATCCGCCGGAGCAAGGTTTACAAGGGTATTGCCCTGGGGATGCTGATAATTGCAGGAATACAAAGCTGACCGTATTCTTTCCCGGCTCTCCCGTACCGCCGCATCCGGCAACCCCACAATAGAAACCATGGACTGCTCCCCTCTTCCGGATGCATTGACTTCCACATCCAGAAGAAGGGCCTCTATTCCGGTAAGTGCGGCTGAATACGTTCTTGTAAGCATGTCCGTTCCCTGTTTATTCCGCACGTTTTCCCAGAAGGAAGTACATGGCGGCAGCAACACCCGCATAGTAGCCCACATCCCTTCTCAATTCGCTGGAAACGATCTCACAGGCGTCGATCATCTCTTTCCACGCAAAACGGGGCAGGTATTTTTTGATGGGATCTGTATAAAGATCCCCGACCGCCCACGCAAGAGTACCCAGAATCAGCCGTTCCGGATTGAAGGTATTGAGCAATATACCGAACGCCTGTGCATTACGCATACTCATTTCTTCCCAGATCTCCAATGCAAGAGGATCATTGGCACGCACAGCTTTTTCCAGGGCAAGCATATCAATATCCTCTACTTTCCCTCCGGCAAACTGCACAATGGGATGATCCTTTTTGTCTTTCAGAAGATTTTGCAGATAAAGGGCAATACTTCTTCCGCCGCAGTAAGCTTCATAACAGCCCTTGTGACCGCAGCCGCAAACTCTTTCAGAATTCATCTCAATGGGAGTGTGTCCGAATTCCCCGCCGAAGAAAGTTTTACCCCGGATCAGGGTATTACCGGCAACGATACCGGCTCCGATACCGGTACTCATGGTAAGGTAGATAAAATCTGTTTTGCCTTTCCCTGCTCCGAAGAACCATTCGGCAAGGGCGGCGGAATTGGCATCATTTTCAAAACATCCGGGAATCTGCAAAGCATTCTGCAAATATCCCTGAATGGGAACATTATGCCACTTTTTATTGTTGGGGGGATCCAGCAGGATCCCATTGGGAATATCCGCAGGACCGGGAGCGGAAATACCGAATCCGGCAAGATCAGATACTTTCAGATTTTTTTCTTCCGCCAGTTCTTTTCCCATCTGTGCCAGCAGAGGCAGGATCACATCCGGATCCGTATCCTTGTTTTCCACCCGTTTTTTTCCCAGAAGCTGTCCGGATGCTGTTGCAAGTCCGATACCGATTTTTGTTCCCCCTATATCATACCCCAGAATATATTTTTCTTTGCCCATGGTATTCAGTCTTTCCTGTTTATTTTGCTTCTGTGATAAGTGTTGTGAGATATTTTTCAATACTCATGCCTTTTTCATTTGCTTCTTTGTTCAAGCGCATTTCCTGCTCAAAATTCAAAAGAACATTCATCCGGGAGGCTGTATATTTTTTCTCCCAGTCTTTACGGTATTGCTGTACTTTTGCAGCAGGAACGCCGAAAGTTTCAAGGATGACAGATGCCATCATCATGTGACCTCTGCCGTTCATATGGACACCGTCATAAGTAAGTTTGTTTCCTTTGATGCAGGAAAGTTCTTTGCTGGAAACTTCCTCCTGCATTTTGGCATTGATATCCGCAAGCAGACAATTTTTGTCTTTGGCAAGGGTACGGAGAAAATCATTATATTCCTTCAAAGTGGTATTCAGTTTGTTATTGGCATCTTCCCGGATCATGGAAGAGGTCATGATCACTACTTTGATCCCCGCCTTCTGCGCTTTTTCCACGATCTCTGTAATATTCTTTTTGTAATCAGGAAGAGAGACACCCCGTTTACCATGCCATACATCATTCACTCCGCAGGAAAGAAGCATCCATTGGGGATTTTTCTTTATGACATCCTTATCCACTCTGGCAAGCATCTGGGTGCTTTTGTGACCGCTGATCCCGGCAGGAACACATTCCGCTTTCACCCCGGAACGCGCCAGACCGTCGATCACAAGGTGCAGATACCCCATGTAGGGAGTTTTATTCTTTCCCAGCTGGGTGATGGAATCACCGAGAAAGGCGATCTTTTCCCCGTTTTTAACAGCCACATCCGCAAAAAGAGAAAGGGCGGCAAGAAGTACAACCGGCATTAAAAATACTTTTTTCATTTTTTCCTCACATTAATGTTAGTAAATAAAAAATGCCCCCGGAAAGAGGGCATGATATAAAAAACAAAAGAATGCTCTGTCAACCCTTACTTTCCTGTCTGCTGACTGAACCCGATCACAGGAATATTTTTGCCATCCCAGATATTGC
>JAFVRL010000302.1 GCA_017504325.1 Lentisphaeria bacterium
GGCTAGATGTTCTATATTAGACTCACAAAGCCCCCCTATGGCAGGGGTGTGAAGAGAAAAGAGTCTGTCGCTCACATTGTAATCCCGTGCCAAGTCACGGAAAATGCGTTCCCCCTGCTGACAGGGCTGGGAAGTGGAGACCGCAAAATCCGCTTTGGGCAGTTCCACGCCTTCCAGAACCCGCAGGAAAGAACAGGTCTCTGCAGAAAAACCCTTATAGGCAGCGACATCCAACGCTTTTCTCACCCGTTTTGTGTTCCTGGCAAACAACGCGGCATAAGTCTCAAGGGTAAGGATCCTTGTATCGAAAGCATTGAGGATCTCTGTGGGGAAGAAAAGATTGCGCCATACCACCGGTCTGCCGTCATCGGAACGGCCCAGAAATTCCCGTCTTGTGGAACTGGCTCTCATGGGAACTGATTTCAGGGGAAGATCGGGATAGAAGGTCTTTTTCTCTTCCAGAGAACCCTTGAGATTGTAATTTTTCATGGCAAGACAGGCTGCCCCCAAAGCACCCATGACTTTGTGGTACTCCGGAATGATGATGTTATTTCCGGAGATTTCTTTAAGATAGTATGCCACAGCTTTGTTTGCCGCAACCCCCCCCTGAAAAAGGATGTCCCCTTTGTAGGAGAAGAGGATCTCTCCCACACCGGAGATGATGGTACGCGCCTGGGCGCGGCATGCTCCGGCAATGATCTCGCCTATGGGATAACGGTTTTTGAACTTATTGATGGAGGTGGCACTCAAAACGGCACAGACACTGGAAAATTCCAGCCGGGAGTCATAATTGACCTTGTCTGCCATCTCTTCCACCGGAATACCCAGTTTCAATGCCACGGAATCCAGAAATGCTCCGGTACCGGCGGCACAGATCCCACTCATCTTGGAAACCCACATTTTCATGGAGTCGTTGTAAAGCATGGCTTTGGAGTCCTGTCCGCCTACATCCAGGATCGCCTTGCAGTTGGGATAGTAATGGGTGGCACCGGCCACATGAGCGGAGACTTCACTGACATGAAAATCATAGGGGATGAAACGGTCAAGATCTTCCACGATCTGACTGCCGGTCACGCCGGTAAACAAAATATCCTCTCTTGTGACGCCGGCTTCTTTAAGAAAGTCATCCACGATGGCTTTCAGAGAACCCAGATTACAATGTCCGCAGTTGGAACAGTGACCGGAACAGGTAAGTTTTGCAGACTCTACCGGTCTGGTCCTCTGATATGTGGAATGTTTCACTTTTCCGTCCACAGTGAGAAGGACTGCTTTGATCGTAGTGGAACCGATATCGACTCCTAAAAAATATTTATTTTCCATTGGTTGTCCTTTGCTTGCTCTTCCCTGTTGTCCGGAAAGAAGATTATGATATTCTATTTAAATATACACCGCAAACCCGTTTTTGTCTAATGAAAATATCATATCTTGCATAAAAATCTTTTTTTTCTTGAATTTTGAGCACAGTTATCCCATAAAATTTCAAATTTCTGCATCGCCTTCTGCGTTCTCTGATCTCCCCGGATCCGCAGAACCGGAGAGACTGCAAAAATTCAGCCGTCAGATCGCTGCAAATAACGCTCAAAAAATGCCCTGGCTCCAGGCGCACAGGTGAGTCCGCCGGATTCCCCGTGTGTCACAAGAATGGAGATGGCATAAGTTACGGCTTTCCTTTTGCCGGAACCGGGAACTGTACCGAATCCGATGAACCATGTATTTTTATAACGGGCGTTTTTGGGACCCACTTCCGCTGTTCCGGTCTTTCCGCAGAGTGAAATAAAAGAATTGTTGGCTCTTCTTGCACTTCCCATGGAGGAGTGGACAGCCTGATACATCCCCTGTCTGACAGCCTGAAGGGTGGCTTGGGATACCGGAAGAGTTCCGTTTTTTTCCGGTACTGCTGTAAAAAGTTCTTTGCCGTTTTCTTCCCTTACGGCTTTTACGAGAATGGGTTTGTAAAGGGTTCCGCCATTGGCGATCGCCGCCGTATAAAGAACCGCTTGAAGCGGGGTTATTTCGATCTTGCCCTGACCGATGGAAACAAGTGCTGTATCATAAATATTCCAGTTGGGGTATCTGTGGGCGGCGGGAAGACGGCCGGAGCGTTCCGAAAGCAGAAAACCGCTTTTCCTGCCGATCCCGCAGGCAGTAAACATGGCAGAAAGGCGTTGGATGCCCAAAACTCTGCCCCCGTCAATAAAATAGTCATTGCAGGACAGTTCTATGGCACGGGGAAGATCCAGTTTGCCGTGACCGCCCCGGAGATATGCGGTACACTTTATTTTTGCTTCCGCAATGGTGCTGACCCCGTCACAGAGTATTTTATCATCCTTTTTTTGACCATTTTCCAGCATGGCAAGAGCCACAATGGGTTTGATGATGGAGCCGGGCATGTAGGAGCCGAAGGCGCAGCGGTTGAGAAAAGGCTGCCCCGGATGGAGTAAGAGCGATCTGTATTTTTTTGAAGAGATCCTGGGAATAAAATCATTCAAATCATAAGCCGGAGAGGATGCCATTGCTACAAGTTCTCCGGTATTTGCATCCACAACAGTGATCGCTCCCCGCTTGTTCTGTAAAAGATCCTCCGCTATTTTCTGGGCTCTTGAGTCGATACTCAAAATCACATCGGAACCGTTTTCCGCCTTCTGCGCTTTTCCCTCTTCTTTGTGGACAAAACCTCTGTGATCCACGATGACAAGTTTTTTGCCCGGCGCCCCCCGCAGTGCGTCATTGCAGAGTTTTTCCACGCCTGCCCGCCCCACGGGATCGGGCAGATAATAGAAAAATTCTCTCCTGTCCTCCGCCGTTCCCGGATCACTGATTCCTGTATATCCCAGCAGATGTGCCGCATGTTTTTTTCCCGGATAATATCTCCGGGGCACCGGGACGACCTCCAATCCCTGAATGGGCGGCTGCATTTCCGTGATACGGGCAAGTTCTTCTGCGGAAAGATCCCGGGCAATGGTCATGGGGATCCCCGGATAGATGGTCATGCGGTGGACAATATCCTTTTCTGTTACATCCATTTTTCTGCCGATCATTCTCAAGGCTTTTTCCGCCTGTTCATGGATATGTTTCACATTTTTGTAAAATTTTCCGGATTGCCGCATTTCCGAAATATGAAAGACCATATCATAGGAGACTCTGTTTCCTGCAAGTAATTTGCCATCGGAGGAAAAGATCCTTCCCCGTACCGCAGGGATGCGGATCTGCCGTACATACTGCCGCGCCGCTTTTTCCCTGTACTTACTGCCGGAGACGATCTGCAATTCCC
>JAFVRL010000303.1 GCA_017504325.1 Lentisphaeria bacterium
AAAGCCATTGCAGGGACAGTAACACCGTCAGCAGAGGAACTGCGTTTTCAGGATAATCCGGATCTGGCAAATTTTGTCCCCATCCAGTTGAGACTCTGGATGAGTCTTTCTTCCGGATTCCTGTTTCTGCTGCTTCTTGTACTGGGATGCAGTAAAAAGCAGGCATTGTTCGGCGGACTGTTCCATGCTGCAGCCATCTCTGCCATCGCAAGAAGTACGGGTCAGGATATTATCCGGGGCAACTTTGCCATGCCTTTTATCACCGGAACGATCCTTCTGCTTTTGTCCGTCTGCAAAAGAGAAAAAAACTGGAAATATATTCTTCTCTTCATAAGTTCCTTCTGCGCGCTTGCCTTCTGGGATCTTTCCCTGGGACTTTTCAGTTTCTTTACGCTTTTTGAAATTGCAAAACTGATCCTGACCGGAGAAGTGAAACCATCCCGTCTGAAAGCATGGGTGGTCATTTCCTGTGCTGTCATACTCAATGCGGTTCTCGTCCCCTTCAATCAGACCTATTTAATGATCATGTCGCCACTGGTCACGGTATTGCTGCCCACACTTATCTCAAGCGCATTTCTCACAGTAAAATTCAAACCTGCCGCCGGAAAAAGGGTTCTGTTCACATTGCTGATCCTGTGTTCTCTTTACGCCTTCTGGCACGGAGTGATCAAAAGTCCGGAGTATCTTTCCGCTTACTCCCACTTTTCAGAACTGACCAAAGCCAAGATCCGTTTCAACAATGTAAAGCCCCAAGATCCCGCCCTTCTCTCCTATGATGCAAGAATGCTGTGGACGCCTGCCATGCATTCGGCAGACTGGAAGATCCTGCGCACCATGTTTCCCGCCCTTGCGCTTTTTACCGGCACGAATGCTGCCAAAGGCGGAATGAAAGTTTTTTCCGAACTTCTTGCCCTGCCGCTGGCACTGGGGACATACTTTTTTCTTCTGTTGTTTCTGCCGCTTTTCAGCAGAGGGGCAAGGCGTTTGAAAAGACGCCTACCGCAAATGCTGTTTTTTCATACATCTGCCATTATCTTTTTTGCCGGTTTCATCTATGTGGTAAGATACCATGAATTTGTCATCATCTTTCTTGCAGTTTCCCTGACAATGCTTTTGCGGGATGCCTCTTTTCTCTTACGGATGAAATATAATGAGATACGGCTTTTGCCGGAAAAGAAAAAGACAGCAATGATCTTTTACGCAGCGGCAAAGAAACTGCCTGCCTTTGCAGCGATCGCCATCCTGATCCTTGAAACTCTTGTCTCCCTGCTGGGCAACAGAGTCTATTCCAGCGATGTCCATTTGCGTCAGACGGCGGCTCTGATCCAATGGTTCAGGCTGGAAAATATGGCAGGAAAATGTGTCATTACAGATTTTACAGTAGGTCCCATGCTGTTGTGTTATGCAAAATGTTCCATTGCCATGCAGCCCCAATTCGGACTGGAAAGGATCAGAAAGCCCACGGAAGAATATTTACGGCATCTTTATCACGGAACAGAAAAAGATCTGGCAAAATTCTGCAATGATCTGAAAGCGGATTATCTGATCCATAATGCCGGTTATCTGGGAGAGCTGCATATCTATTCGGAAAGATATATCGCCAATGCAAAAAAACTCAAAGGATCTTCCCCGGTGGTACTTATGCAATACACCCCGGAGCGTCTCCGGTATTTCTGCAGGATCGAGCCTCCGCAGAAAAAAGGATACCCTGCCCCCGGGGATATTTCCGGTATCTACACAGTATTCAAGATCATCCGTCCGGAGGAAAGAGTGAAAAGTATGCGTCTTGCCTTTCAGGGGGAAAGTTTTCTGCTGCAAATAAAGAGAAAAGAAGCAGAACGCTGTGCAAAAGAGGCGTTTCTTCTTGATCCGAAGTCATTTCCGGCGCAGAAACTGTGCGTAAAATTATTCAACAGGATGCCGCGCCTCACCCTTTCCGGTGCAGAATTTTGACAGGCAGCTCTTTTCTCCTTTTCTTCAGGAAGATAAAGGAGAAAAATTTATTTTTTTTCATTCCGGCTCTTGTTTTTATTACAAACAACTGAAATAATATTATCTGTAAAAAAAGTTTGTTTGTTGATCTATCGTAGAAAGGATGAAAAACATGTTACGGAAAAAATTTCATTTTACATTGCCGGAACTTCTTGCGCGTGCTACTTGTCAAACAGGGGTTTTGCCGTTGTATCACCTCAAAAAAATTCATAAAAAGTACACATACTTACGCCCATCAGGGCGTACTTCACGCTTTTTTTGCGAATGCAAAAAAAGCTCTTCACACCTTCACACCTTCACTCAATCAGCGTTCACGCTGATTGAACTATTGGTTGTGATTGCCATTATCGCCATTCTTGCCGGAATGCTGCTTCCGGCATTGAACAAAGCCCGTCAGAGAGCATTCGGCATCAACTGCGTGAACAATCTCAAACAGATCGGGATCGGCATGAGCAATTACATCAATGACAGCAGGGAATTCTTCCCCACCTGGAAGCACAACAACAATAGTATGATGACTGCAAACGACCGGAATCAGAAGTGGGACAAACTTCTCACCTGTATGAAACTTGTCAACGGCAAAAATTTCAAGGATGCCGCAATGAAAACGGAAACCTCCAACCAGATCAGGGAAGAATCCCTGCTTGACGGGACCAAACTTCTTGTCCCCACCCGGGGAGCCTACGGATACAACTATATGAATATCGGTTCAAGCAGAACCATCAATACTGCCGAATCCAACCGGTCTGCCCGGCTTGCAGAAATAAAAAAATTCAGCATCTGTTATGTTATAGGCGATACATTCAACTTTGATGCCGGAACAGGGTATTATGATATGTATCACTTTTATGATAAAACCGTAGGCTACCGTCCGGATGCCCGTCACTATGGAATGGTGAATATGCTTTTTGCCGATATGCATGTCAGCTCCCTCAAAGCCAATCCTGTCAATCCCTACCATCAGCTGAAAGAAAATAAACCCGGTGTCAGACTCAGAAGCTGCTGGACCGGCGGAAGATTCGGTACAGAAGAAGACTGACCCCCCTCACAGAAAAGGAAATCATAATATGAACAGAAAATATAATATCCTCTGTATTTTTATATTGAGTTTTTTCAGTTTGCAGAATATTTTTTCTGCGGAAAACCCCAATATGGCATCCGCCGATCCGGGATTTGAACAGAAAACAAAAT
>JAFVRL010000304.1 GCA_017504325.1 Lentisphaeria bacterium
CTTTTTTGCGGGCTTTTCTGCTGTCGCGGCAGAAAAGGGCAATCTTGTGGCAGATCCTGCCGCCGCTGTCAAAAATACATGGAAAAAATATCCTGTTGCAGGTAAAGATTTCTGGATGCTCCTTGACCCCAGATGGCTGGA
Organism: Lentisphaeria bacterium; assembly: GCA_017504325.1. Classification (GTDB taxonomy): domain Bacteria; phylum Verrucomicrobiota; class Lentisphaeria; order Victivallales; family UBA1829; genus RGIG5327. The sequence continues at coordinate 142 of JAFVRL010000304.1, forward strand.
ACTCAAGGGCGTTTCCCATGAAGCGTTTGTACAGAAGTCCGGAACAGGATTCATCCACCAGAGTGTTGCCGGGGAAAATATGGTCAATTTGCGGGTGATGACTATCGGCGAAATCACCTCCTATGACGCAAAAAACAGAAGAAGAAAAGCCGATATCCGGATCATCCCTGAAGAAAAAGATCTTCAAATCATTGATCCCGGGTATATCAATGACGGCAGTGCAAGAAATTACTGTGTGCTTTCCGGCAATGTACTGGATATGACAAGAAGATATGCTGTGATCAAAAGCACTTTGAAATTCAAAAGTGATTTTGCCATTGCCCGTCTTGCCATCTATCACGGTTTCAATAAACAGAACCGTATCGGAAGAGTCGTTTATAACGGTAAGGATGTAAAGATCCCGGCAGATAAGGATATATTCAATGTAGCTATTGCTCCTGCTGCAAAAGAATTTGAACTTACCGTCTATTCCACTCCTCTGAAATACAAGGCTAAGGAACTGAAAGTACCCTACGAGGAAAGATTGAAAAAAGCTCCCTTCTGGCTCACGAATATGTTCCGTGCCAACTATGGCAATATCTTCGGGCTTGCCGACTGCAATTTCGATCAGGAAAGTTTTGCTGCTGTCAAAAAGAAATACGGGGAAAACTTTATCGGCTACTGGATGCCGGAATGGGATCACAACTATATTCTTGCTGTATCCCGCCCCAATCTCCCCTACTACAAAACCATTCAGCACTTTATCAAAGTACCCTGTAATAAAGAGGATTTTGTCAAAGGCGTTCTGAAATTCTGCTGGGACTCCCATAAACCCCTTTTCGGCAAAGATCTTCTGGGAATGAGCGGTCAGGTGCTTTTTATGCACCACGCCTGCGACTGGGGCAGCACCGTTTCCGGCCTGGAGATCACTCAGGAAAAAACCGAACTTGCCGGAAGGATCTCTTTTATGTTTACCAGAGGTGCTTCCAGACAGTTTGATAAACCCATGTATATTTATCAGGCTTACTATGGAGGCTCCCAATCCCCCAACAGTACCTTGCGGGGTTACTCAAGAAGGATCGACTGGGGAGTAGCCCCCTCTCTCACCATGCGTAACTTTATGGCCAGTTACTATATGGGCAATAACTACCTTGACTTTGAAGCCCAGCCCTACGGGATGGTGCTGGAAGAAAAAGGCGGCAGTCATTCTCTTACCGGCAACGGTAAAGTCATGAAAGAATTTTATGAATGGACTGCTTCCGACAAAGGAAAACGCGGAGAAAGTTATGCTCCCATTCTTCTGCTTGCCGATAGAAAGCACGGCTATGATATGTGGTACAGGATCGCTCCCAGAGGCTGGGATAATTGCTACAATATCTATCCTTTGACTGATGCCAATTTCTTTATGGATTATGTGATGCAGGTCATCAGCCCCCGCTATGACTATCCCCACTTCGATAAGCCTGAATACAGCCCCAATCTGCACAACTCCACTGTAGGGGATATTTTTGACCTCTATCTTGCCAATCCTCTTGTGAATGGGGAAGTGCGGCTTGAACAGCTGAAAAAATATCCGGTTGTTGTCCTTGTGGATGATATTTTCTACACAGAAAAACTTGCCAATACTCTCAAAGAATATGTTGCCAGCGGCGGAACGCTCCTTCTTACCACAGGACAGACTGCCCCCTTTGAAGAGGATAAAGATTTCCTTGGTGTTACGATCGGAAAAGGAACAAAGAAAGAAGATGGACTTTTCGTCAATTCACTTTCCCTCCTTCCCGGTACGGAAATTGTGATGGCAACAAGCAGAAAGAGCCCCCTTGTCACAAAGAAAAAATATGGCAATGGACATGTGATTGTGCTTGCTTCCCCCTACATGAAGAAAACAGACAATGTGACAAAAGTACCGCAGGAACTTGTAAAACTCTTTGAAAAGATCCAGAGTGAACTTCTGCCTGTAAAGGTGGAAGGCGACTGCCAGTATCTTTTCAACATCATGCCTGACGGAACATGGAAAGTTATCCTCATCAATAACAGAGGTATCGTAAAACTTCCCAAAGAATCCACAGAAAAGCACTTCAAGGAATACACCTCCAAAGTTACTTTGACTGTTCCTGCCGGAGTCACTGTAAAGGAATTGCGGAAAGATGTTGTTCCTTCTGTTGTCAAGGGCAAAGAGTTTGACAAATATACCTTTACTATTGCTCCCGCCGATATTTATGTAGTAGATATGAAAGGGATCAAATTTGATAAAGCAGTCAAAAAAGATGCTGCCAAATTCAATAAGGTAAAGAATTATAAATTCCAGCCTTACACCCCCGCAAAAGCCAATGACGGATATAAACCCCGTCCTGCCGCAGCCCTTGCCGCCCAGAAAAATATGGTGGCAGCTCCTGCCATCGTTGCTTCCTGGAAGGGCGAAAACGGTATGAAGGAAGTTACCGGCAAAGGCTATGAATTGAAATTCCATAATGTGGAGATCAAAAACGGTGCCGCCCGGTACAGCGGAAAACGTGCCTGGGCTACTTTGAGTGCCGCCGTAAACCACTCTCTTCCTGCAGTAACTTACGAGCTTGTTGTCAAACCTGTTCCCCAGGAACAGTTGAAGAAACTTAAAATAACAAGATGCGGCGTTCTTTATCCCAAACGCAATCTCATGCTGGAATATTACCACGGCAGATGGACACTTCTTCTCTTTGAAAGAATCATCTACGACCGTATTATGGGGCCCAAAGGCGCACCGGAATGGACACACGTCTGTGTGACCACAGAGAAGAATATTGCCAGACTCTTTGTCAACGGTAAAGAAGTGAAAAATGGAAACGGGCCCCTGAAATCCATCAATGATTTCGGCTTTACCGCTCCCAAAGGCAGAATATCCCTGAATCTGGGATCTCTTGCCC
>JAFVRL010000305.1 GCA_017504325.1 Lentisphaeria bacterium
GCTGCCAATGAGATCGAACCAGCCGCTTGCCCATAGTGTATTGCGTATTTTTGTGTTCAATTCAGGAGGGGCTCCTGTAAGTCCCCTGTAAAAAAGTCTGGGGTTTCCGGTGATCCCGGATCCGCTTAAGGTCACCTGACCGTACATCTTCTGCGGCAGTACAGTAATCGTACTGCAGAGAATGAAGAATACTGCTATAAACAAAAATTTTCCTGAAAAAGCTGTCCGCATATTTTTCTCCTGTTTTTTCTTTTCTGCCGGATGCGCTGCAAAAATACTTCCGGCAGTTCATGCTGTATATTGCTCCGGAATTTTCTGCTGTTAGTAAATTAATACATAATCCCTTAAAGGCAAGTAAAAAAATTAAAAAAAACAGAAAATAACCGTTCCCTGACAGGTCAGGAGGATATATGCCACTTTTTTTTTCAGCTTTTCCGGAAAAAATTTTTCAGGCAGAGACATAGAAAATATCAAAAAAAAATACTTTAAGTTAATTGATAATCTGCTGAAGAAGAGTTATAGTAACTGGAAAGAAGATAATCCATTATACTTTTTATCAAAAAAAACAGAAACCGAACCGGGGAATCCCCGGCAACAAAGGAGAAAAATCATGACACCGAAACCTCTGGCAGTACAGCTTTTTTCATTGCGTGAAAGAGCCCAGAAAGACTTTGTTGCCGTTCTGAAAGATGTAGCCGCAATGGGCTATAAAGGCGTTGAACCTGCCGGATTGTGGAACATCCGTCCCTCCCAGTTCAGAGCCATTCTGGACGATCTCGGACTGGAAATGTATTCCTCCCACTCCCCCTGGGCCAATCCCCGCAATCTTGGTGAATGTATGGATATTGCCCACATTCTGAAACTGGATACCATCGTCTGCGGTTACGGTCCCGCCGACTTTGAAAATATGGATGCCATCAAACGCACTGCCGAACAGACCAGCAAAATGGCACAGGAACTCAAGAAAAACGGTTTCACCCTCTTCCAGCACAACCATGCCTTTGAATTTGAACGACTTGACGGCAGACTCAAATATGAGATCTACAAAGAACTCTGTCCGGAAGTCATGTTCCAGATCGACGCCTACTGGTCCACCAACTTCGGTGAAGAAAATGCTGTGGAAAATGTGAAAAAGTTTGCTGACAGAACCATCCTTCTGCACATGAAAGACGGAGTTCTTCGTCAGGCAAAAGCCGAACAGACCATGGTCAACGGCCTTCTTGACCGCAAGATCGATCTTGTTCCCCTGGGAACCGGGGATATGGACATCAAAGGGGTCATCGAAGCAGCCCCCGAAACTGTCCGTGCCGTCGTCGTCGAACTGGACTATTGCAATATCGACATGACCGAAGCCATTGCAAAATCCTACAAATACATGACCGAAAACGGTTTTGCTCTGGGCAACAAATAATCTTCTTCAAGGGATCAAGTTATGAAAACAACAAAAGTGGGTATCATCGGCTGCGGCATGATCAGTGATGCTTATTTCAAAGCATCTTCCAAATTCAATATTCTGGAAGTCGTCGCCTGCTCCGATATCATCCCTGAACGCTCTGCAAAGAAAAACGAGATGTACGGCGTTCCCAATGTGACCAACGAGGAACTGCTTGCCAACAAGGATATTGAGATCGTTATCAATCTCACTCCTCCCCAGGTACATTCCAAGATCGCCATGGATGCTCTCAATGCCGGGAAACACACCCACTCCGAAAAGCCTTTCGGGGTGGATGCCGCAGATGCAGCAAAGGTCATGGCTCTTTCCAAAGAAAAAAATCTGCGTGTAGGCTGCGCTCCGGATACATTCCTGGGCAGCGGTCAGCAGACAGCAAGAAAGATGCTGGATGACGGCTGGATCGGCAAACCTCTTTCCGGGGTAGCCATGGTCATGGGAAGAGGACCGGAAAAATGGCCTCACGCTCCTTTCTTCTATGATTACGGAGCAGGTCCCATGCTGGATCTTGGCCCCTATTACATCACTGCTCTTGTCAATATGCTCGGCCCTGCCGTAGCTGTTACAGCGGTGACAAAGAAGGGTTTTGATACCCGCCGTATCGGACCGGAAGTGGCACCCCAGTATCAGCACATGGTGGAACCCTATGGTGAATATCCTGTAAATGTAACGACCCATCTTACCGGACTTATCGAATTTGCCAATGGTGCGCTGATTACCGTTCTCACCTCCTTCGACATCATTACCAATGCAAAAACAAAAGATTACTACAACTTCCAGATCCATGGAACAGAAGGAACCATGCTGGTTCCCGATCCCAATGGATTCGGCGGCGATGTGCAGATCTTCCGCAAAGGTTATGACAACTGGGTGACTGCCCCCAAATCCCACTGTTACAGTGAAAACAGCCGCAGTATCGGAGCTGCCGATATGGCATACGCTCTCCGCAGCGGCCGTAAACACCGCTGCAGCGGCGATCTTGCCAATCATGTTCTGGACATCATGCTTGCCTTTGACCGTTCCAGCAAGGCGGGTGCCAGAGTGGAACTTACCACAACTTGCGAACGCCCTGCTCCTCTCCCCATGGGGTTGATGGAAGGGGAACTGGACGCATAAAAACATTTACAGTTTTTTCCACAGGCTGTTGCAAAACTCTGAAAAGATGTTGCAACAGCTTTTTTTGTCTTGAAAAGAGAAAAAAAGTGGGTATTGCAAAACTACGATGAACTTTTTTCTATTGTGCAGGTATAAAAGATAAAAAAGTTTGTAAAATGTTCTAACGAACTGAATCACACAAACATACCTTTTGAGGAATATGCCCTGTAAGGGCAAAAGGCACTGAAAGAGCCGTAAATGCCCTGTAAGGGCAAAAGGCACTGAAAGAGCCGTAAATGCCCTGTAAGGGCAAAAGGCACTGAAAGAGCCGTAAATGCCCTGTAAGGGCAAAAGGCACTGAAAGAGCCGTAAGAACAAAGGCTGGGGTAAGGGGGCTGTAAGGACCTCCGCAGCCCCGGTATAACGGAAAAAAGAGGCAAGCTCTGCAAGAGCGGCAGAGGTGGACTGCTTTTCTGCAGCTTTTGCAGAGTCTTTCGTGCCTTCAGTACTGTTTATACCGGATATTGAAATTCATCCGGAATCATTCAATAATTTATAATTTTTTCAAAAAACAGGGCTGGCACAAAAGATTTTTTTGCAACAGCCCCTGCGCGGTGCTCCGGAAGAGAGATGTTATTTCTCTTTGGAAACCAGGAAAACTCTTTTCCAGATCCCTCCGGCACCGTTTTTATCTTCCACACGGACAATAACGATCTGGGGGGTACGGGCGTCGCCTTTTATGTGGTTTGTAATATCCACAGTAAAGGGAGTTGTCCAGTCATTAGCCTTGACATAGGGACGGTAATGGATCTTTTCCCCGTTGAAATAGATGGTGCAGCTTTCATCCACTCCGCCGAAGTAGAGATAGATATTGCGTTTGCCCAGCCAGTCGGAGGGAATATTGATACTGGTGGCATACCAGGCGATCCCGTCATAATTTTTTGTAAGATCCCGGATCTCTTTGGTAATGACTTTGTAATGGGCATAGGGTTTTTCCCAGTTTCTGTTGGTTGCCATCACATGTTTCCATTTGAGATAATTTCTGCCTGCCTTGTACCATTCTTCTTTCTCGCCCGCATCATTGGGATCAAGTCTGAATCTCCAGAAAAGTTCCGTCGGTTTGAAGGGAGGGGTAAATTCGGCAAGATCCATTACCCGTTTCAAACCGGCAATGTCCCCATAATACTGTTCAGAACCGTGAAGGATCTTAAGATTGTTTTTCTTACGGTATTTCAGAAGAGCCAGAGAATCTTTATCATTCTTTTTGGCGACAGCATTGAAGAAGAGACGGCCGTGTTCATTAAAGTCGGCAAGGCGTTTGACCAATGCTTTCTGATCTGCGGTAAGATCGGGGATCTTCATTGCGTCATCAAGATATTTGCCTGCTTTCACAAAGTCGGACTCTTTATAATAGGGTGTGATATTTCTTACAAGACCTCTGGAATAGTTGTAGAATGTGCCAAGCTCGGTGATTTTGTCCACATTTTTTTCAATGCGTTTTTCCCAGACCTCATTTCTCCAGTATTCAAAATACTTTCTTACATCGTCCCCGGCTTTTCCATAGACTTCCAGATAGTGATCGAAGCACTCTTCAAAAGTTGCAGAAGGATTCTGCATGGTTCTTGCAAGGATATAGTCGGAAAGCTGTACAGAGGGGTTGAGAGTTTTTCCTGCATCATAGTCAAAACCGATACAGCCCTGATCGATCAAAAAACGCATCACATTATAGAAATGTTTTTCAAAACCTGCAGGCAGACACATCATAGAGTAGAAATGGTGCCGGTTGGGACGGTAGAAGAAGTGTTTAAGTCCCACATTTTTCCAGGAGGAAATATATTTTGTAAGAGAAGGCATGGTGGCGTTGGTGGGAACGATACCTATAACAATATCTTCCGGCAGTTTCTCCCTTCTGGGAGCATCATGGGAGGCATTGTAGGCATACATGGAAATTTTCGCATCCTTGCGGTATTTTTTTGCTTTTGCCAGAACATTGTTGGCAAAGTAGACATAACGGTCACCGAGGGCGTGTGTCCAGTCTTTTTTCTGTTCTTCTGTAAGCACATCCAGCTTCATACAGTTTTCGCAATGGCAGGAGAGATTGCTGGGAGCATCATTTTCACAGAGATTGATATATTCAGGCATCCCTTTTTTCTTCCAGTCGGCAATGACCTGATCCCATACCTTTTCATTGCTGACACACAAGGCAATGGCTTGCATCATACCGGGAGAAAGTTTTTGGGCTACATCCGCATTGTTTCTGCCCAGACGGGTGGGATAGCGTTTGCCGTAATTGAGGGCAAAGTATTCGGGATGGGTCTTGCCGAATCTTTTCCACCATCCGGTGAAAGCGTGACCGTAAGGAGGAGGATTGTGGAGTCCCATTCTCATACGGCGGATCCAGACACCCTGACTGCGGATCCACCGGATATTCAATGCGGGAATGAATTTTCCTTCTGTTTTGCTTACCGTGACCGGGTTGCGTTTATCGGCAACGATAATATCTGTTCCGGGCCAGCGGACATTCAACGCCTCTTCCAGAAAGGTGTAAATAGCGTGACTGGTACCGTAATCCCGGAAGGAGTCGCCGAAGAAATAGGCGGCTTTGTCTGTAATGACATATCTTCCTTCTTCCCCTTTGAAATCCATTTTTGTTCCTTCGGGGGCAATTCCCACATAAAATACATATTTCCCTGCGGGGATTTTGGAGGCGGGAACGATGGCAACTTTACCGCCGCCTATAAGTTCCAGATGTTTTTTCAAATCATTTGCGAGAGACTTCTGTGATTTATTTTTCATTACGATCACAGAATTGGCAAGATCGATCTTCACCTCTTTTGCAAAGAGGGATACTCCGGCAAATATAAGCAGAAGCACGATTAGAATTTTTTTCATTTTTTTCCTTTCTATTCAGAATAAAAGTTGTTATGATTTGATTTTCCTGCTTGCATGAATAATGAAATATTTTCGTAATTATATTATAGTCAAAATAATTTAAAAGTCAAGTTTCTTCTGAATGATAAGTGAGATAAAATCAGATAAATCGTATCATGCAGCATTTTTTGCAAAAAAAACGGCAGGTGCTTTACCTGCCGTTTCAAAACTGACGGAAGTCAGATCATTTTTCTTTGGAAACCAGGAAAACCTCTTTCCAGATCCCACCGGCACCGCCTTTATCTCCCACTCTTACTGTAATATACTGGGGAGTACGGGCATTGCCTTTTACAAATTTTGTAATATCTACAGTAAAGGGTGTTGTCCAGTCGCTGAGATTGACATACGGTCTGTAATGGACTTTTTCCCCGTTCACATAAATGGTACAGGAATCATCCACAGCTCCGAAATAAAGATAAATATTGCGTTTACCGAACCAGTCCGCAGGGATCCGCATGTCTGTGGCATACCAGGCAAACCCGTTATAATTTCTGGTAAGATCCCGGATCTCTTTTGTGATATTTTTATAATGGGCATGTGGTTTTTCCCAGTTATTATTGGTTGCCATCACATGTTTCCATTTGAGATAATTTCTGCCCTCTTTGAACCATTCTTCCTTCTGCCCGGCATCACCGGGATCAAGTTTGAATTTCCAGAAAAGGGGAGTTTTGAGGAAGGGGGGAGTAAATTCTGCGAGATCCATTACCCTTTTCAAACCGGCAATATCCCCATAATACTGTTCGGAATATTCCAGAATCGGAAGATTGTTTTTCTTACGGTATTTCAGAAGGGCAAGGGAGGATTCGTCTGTTTTTTCCGTAAGGGCAATATAGAAAAGACGGCCGTGTTCATTGAAGTCAGCAAGGCGTTTGACCAATGCTTTCTGTGTACAGGTAAGTCCGGGGGACTTCATAGCTGCATCAAGATATTTGCCTGCCTTTACAAAGTCGGATTCTTTGTAGTAGGGAGTGATATTTTTTACAAGTCCCCTGGAATAGTTGTAGAATGTGCCCAGAGTTGTAATTTTATCAATATTTTTTTCAATGCGTTTTTCCCAGACATCTTTCCGCCAGTATTCAAAATATTTTCTCACACTTTCCCCTGCATTGCCATAGGCTTCCAGATAATGCCTGAAGCAGTCTTCAAAACTTGCCGAAGGATTCTGCATGGCTTTGGCAAGGATATAATCCGAAAGCTGAACGGAGGGATTAAGGTTTTTATTACTGTCATAATCCACACCGATACATCCCTGTCCGACCATGAATTTCATTACATTATAAAAATGTTTTTCAAACCCGGCAGGCAGACACATCATCGCATAATAGTAATGACGGTTGGGACGGTAAAAAAAGTGTTTAAGCCCCATTTTCTTCCAGGAGGAAATATAATTTTCCAGAGAATCAAGAGTAAAGGAGGTGGGAACGACACCGATGACCACATCGTCAGCCAGTTTTTCTCTTCTGGGAGCATCCTGGGAGGCGTTATAGGCATACATGGAAACTTTCACATCCTTGCGGTATTTCTTTGCTCTTGCAAGGACATTATTTGCAAAATAGACGTAACGGTCGGCAAGAGCGTGCGTCCAGTCTTTCTGCTGTTCAGGAGTGAGAACGTCCAGTTTCTTGCAGTTTTCACAATGACAGGAAAGCACATCCGGAGCATCATTTTCGCAAACATTTACATATTCAGGCATTCCCGCCTTTTTCCA
>JAFVRL010000306.1 GCA_017504325.1 Lentisphaeria bacterium
GTATCTCAATTTATGGGATATTTGAAAGGAAAAAGTTCCCTGATAATCTTTGATAGACACGCAAATTTGAAGTATAAATATGGAAATCGTCATTTTTGGAGTCGAGGGGATTATGTAGATACCGTAGGTAGAAATAGAAAAGTAATAGCCGACTATATCAGGAATCAATTGGTCGAGGATATGGCGCAAGACAAAATAGTGCAGGGGGAATTATTTGATCCATTTACTGGAGAAAAGACCCCTAAAAAATAAGTACCCAAGAACTGCTTGAGCAGTAGCCGGGAAAATGGTGCGACTGGCGGACCATTCAGAGCCCCTTTTTGGGGCATGCCGGTAACATGCCCTTATAGGGCTGGTGCAAACCACCGGCTAAGCCGGTGGTCCTGATTTGTTTTTTCCGATTTCTGTTTGAATTTTCTGTGATCGGGAGTATCTTACTGAACAATTGCAAAATGTAATTGTCCATACAATCAATCAAAGGAGGTTTATCATGTATGAAGACAACAATTCTTATGTAACCGGGCGGGTCTCTTCCGCTTTGAGTGCCTGTCTTGCCAATGTATATTGGTGGATGACTTTTGCTCTTCTTATCAGCGGGGTGGCGGCATGGGCTGTGGGGACAAGTCCTGAACTTTCCCGGAAACTTGTAACAAGTCCCGGACTCTGTATCGTACTTTTCCTCGTTGAGATCGGGCTTGTATTGTGGATCTCTGCGGGGATCAACAAGATGTCAGCGTCCACTGCGACGGCACTTTTTATTGCCTATTCGCTGGTGAACGGGGTTACTTTATCCTTTATCTTTATTGCCTATACCCAGACGGTGATCGCTTCCGCCTTTGCTGTTACCGCCGGGACTTTTGCTGCAATGGCGATCTATGGATCTGTAACGAAGACAGATCTTACAAAGTTCGGCAATCTCTTCCTTATGGCGTTGATCGGACTTGTGATCGCTTCAGTGGTCAATATGTTCTGGATGAACAATACTTTCAACCTTATCATCAGTTATGTGGGGGTTCTGGTATTTGTGGGATTGACAGCCTATGATGCCCAGAAGATCAAGATGATGTTCCTTGAAGCAGGGATGGAAAATTCTGAAACAGTCCGGAAGATCGCCATTCTGGGCGCATTGTCTCTGTACCTGGACTTCATCAACCTCTTCCTCTTTATTTTGCGTATTTTCGGAAGAAGAGACTGACAGACTTTTGAAAAAAGATTCCGGCAGAGAAGGGGTGCTGCAAAAATGCGGCACCCCATTTTTTTGGAAAAAGTTGTAAATTATTGAATTTTTTTCATATAAATTTCAATATCCGGTACATTCAGTGCTGAAAGCACGAAAGGCTCTCTCAGAGCCTTCTGCCCTTACAGGGCATATCCCTCAAAAGGTATATTTGTTGAGAAACGCTGACTTATCAGAATTTTTACCAAGCTGTTTTCATCTTTTGAACAGTCACAATGAAAAAGTCTATCGGTGTTTTGCAATATCCCCGTTTTTTTTGTCAGACAGGGATAATGAAGAAAAACATTTCCCGATCGTTCCCCGGTATCCCTGTCCCTCTTCTCAACAGAAAACAAGATATTTATTTATCAAATTCCGTTTTTCAAGTTGAAAGAAATGTTTTGCAATGCTATATTATAAACACAATCTTAATGATCACCTATTAATGGAGGATGTATTTATTATGAAAAAGGTATTGATCCCTACCAAATTGGACAAAATCGTCGCCAAGATCCTTACTGAGGCAGGTTTTGAAGTCGTACAGATTCCTGTGACCCCTGAAAAGGGCGTGGCTGAACTGGCAAAAGAAAATTCCGATGCTGAAGTTGTGATCGTCCGCAGTGAAAAAGTTCCTGCTGAAGTTATTGATCTTCTTCCCAATCTGAAACTTGTTGTCCGTGCCGGTGCCGGTTTCGACAATATTGATACAAAATATGCAAGAAGCAAAAATATCGATGTGATGAATACACCCGGAGCAAACTCCAACGGTGTAGCTGAAGAAGTCGTTGCTCTTGCGCTTGCCGCTTACCGTAAAGTTGTTCCCGCTGATATCTCCACAAGAGAAGGTAAATGGGAAAAATCCAAATTCCTCGGGCGTGAGATCACCGGCAAAACCGTAGGTATCCTCGGTCTCGGTCATATCGGCAGACTTCTTGTGAAACGCCTTTCCGGTTTTGAAGTGACATTCCTTGGATATGACCCCTTCCTTTCTGAAGAAAAAGCCAGAGAGATCGGTGTAACTCTTGCTCCTCTGGAAAAGATTTTTGCAGAAGCAGACATCATCAGCTTGCACATTCCTGAAAATGATGCCACAAGAGGATTGGTCAACAACAAGTATCTCTCCCTTATGAAACAGGGTGCCATGTTGATCAACTGTGCCCGTTCCGGTATCATCAATGAAGATGACTTGCGTGCCATCAAGGCAGAAAAGGAACTCATTTTCTGTAACGACGTTTACAAAAAAGATGCTGAAGGACCCAAGAGTGTTGCAGATATTGCAGATGTGATGCTGCCCCACCTCGGTGCAAATACCAAAGAAGCCAACTTCCAGGCTGCCAAACGCGCTGCTGAAGAGACCGTTGCCTACTTCAAAGACGGCGACACCTCCTGCGTTGTCAATTGATATTCCTGCCGGGATTTTCCGGTGAAAGTTCGCAGAGACCGATTTCACCGGATCCCGCTGAAAAGTGAAAAATGTTCAGAATTTTATCTGAAAAGATCATTTATACTGCATGTGTACCGGAGGATCTCTCTGGTACGCATGTTTTTTTGTCTCTGGGATCCAACCTGGGGGAGAGAAAAACATATCTGGAAAATGCTCTTGCTCTTTTGCAGGAAAATGATTTTTCACTATTGAAAGTTTCTTCTCTCTACGAAACAAGTCCGGTTGGGTGTGAAGACGGGGCAGGAACATTTCTCAATATCGCTGTGGAAGGTA
>JAFVRL010000307.1 GCA_017504325.1 Lentisphaeria bacterium
ATCCTTATCCAGAACACATTGAATCTCTTTTTCAAAATATAATCGATCTCTCTGGTCCAGTCCTCATAATCCCACTGCTCCGGCTGAAAGCGTTTCAGACTGCGGTGGGGACAGTAAGCCTGTCCCCGGTATTTGAAACGGGGCGTTTCAAAAAGTTCAAATCCGGAAAGTGGTATATTCTGTCCGGAGGGAAGAATATCCCCGTCCCAGAAATAACGGCAGTTTCCTTTAAGTTCAAAAAAACGGTACACAGCATAAAGCAATGCCCGGGGACGGCCGGAAGCAAAGATCTGGATTTTTCTGCCGTCAAGTTCAGCAGGGATAAATTCATACGCATCACTCATTACCTTGACACGGGGCATGGGGATAACATTTTTCATCACAAGTTCATGTACAAAAATATTATCCGTATCCGATCCCAGAAGAAGCAGATCGGATTTTTTATCATCTTCAAAGATCACCTCCAGAGTATTTCCGGTACAGGCAGAATACAAGGCATTGAAAATATTTGCTGCGATTTCATGTTTTCTGCTTCCGCCGGGGATAAGGATCTTTGTTGCTTTTCCGGAATTCATATCATATTCCTTTCTGCTGTTTTCATTTTATTTTATAATATATATGATAAAAAGACTTGACACAAATAATATATAGTGTATATTCTATCCGTATAATTGTAAAAAATGACCAGGCATGAGATCATGGAGAACAGTTTTTTTGATTGGCAGTTAAGCGAATACAAACCCGTATTCTGTAAAATGACTATGATGCATCATATCCCCTTCCGGCTGGATTATTCCGGAGATTTTCACGGGGCGATCCATCTGAATATCCAGTTGCAGGGCGATTCGGTAAAAAGGATCGGCAATACAACAATAGAACTCAAGGATCTGGATATATTCCTCACCTCCCCCTGGGAACCCCACAGAACAGTCTTTTCAGAAAATGGATCACTTATTATCATGTGTGTCCTTGATCCGGAACAGCTTGCAAATTCCCTTCCCGGACAGAAAGAAAGACTGCAAGCCTTTCTCTTCCTGCCGCCCAAAGAACGGCATGCTCTTATAAAAAAATATATTTCCGGCAATTTTCTGCAAAAAACACTTTATGAGATCTATCCGGAAGAATATATATCCACCTGCCGGAAATGTTTTAATGACGGCAAATACGATTTTGAGAACCCTTATTTGCCGGAATATCCGGTTCCGGAAAATGATTATTTGCGCCTGTGGCATATTTTTATTGGATTTTTTATCCGTATTCTTTCCAACGTAAAGGATAAAGAGCTTCCGGGCAACAATCAGACAGATTATTTCCGGTTGCTTCCTGCATTGCAGAAAGTACAGAATGCTGACGGCAGAAAGATCACGGTGGAAGAGGCGGCAGCCTCCTGCAATATGTCTGTCAGTACCTTCCGGAAACAATTTACCCGCATTGTGGGAACACCTTTTGCAAAATATGAAGTCAACAGCCGTTTTTACTTCGCGTTGCAGGAGTTCTGCGGGGGAAAATACCTGTTGAAAGAGATCGCGGAAAAATATTCTTTTTATGACATGAGTCATTTCTGCCGTCTGTTCAAAAAAGTAACATCCAGTACGCCCCGCAAATATCAGAAAAAAACTGACGCAATCAGATAAAAAAGTCCGGAACAGCTTTTATCACTCCATAAAAAAATATCCGGCATTCCCTGCAGTTTGCAAAAAAGATTTTCTATGATATATTATCCCGGTGAAACAACTCAAACCATAACATAAGGAAACTCTATGAAAAAGAAAACACAGTTCTTTTCACTGGTATTTTTTACTGTATTGTCTTTATTTGCCGGAGAGTACCGTTTGACAGACAATGGCAGAAATGTCTCTCATGTGGTCATAAGTAAAAATCCCTCCCCGGCAGAACAACATGCAGCAAAGGAACTTGCCTTCTATCTGGCAAAGATCTCCGGAACCGGAAAAGCCGACCGGCCCGATAAAATGGCAAAAAAAGGAAAATACAATATTTTCTTTGTCCTGACAAATAATAAAACAATGACCGGAAAATCCGGGATCGATGTAAAGAAACTTACCACAGAAGATTCTTTCGCACTCTCTGCAAAAGAAGACGGGCTTTATATCGTTGCAAGACAAAAAAGAGGGCTTCTTTACGGTGTTTACGAAATTCTGAAAAAATATGGCGGCATCCGCTGGCTTTTCCCCGGAAAGGACGGGGAATATTTTACAGCCAGAGGCTCGATCAGTATTCCTGCGGGGATCACTTATCATGTACCTTCTTTCACCGAAAGAAAAGTAGGCTTTACCAGTGCCAATATCACAAGCAATATTATTGACTCCTGGGATTGGTGCGTAAGAAACAATATGAGATTTGCTGCCGGAGCGCATATACTGCGTCTTTTCAAAGATCTCTCCCGCAATATGCACATGCGTGCTGTGGAATCCGGGGACGGCGGACATGTTCTGGGCAATCTTCTTACAGGTTACGGCATCCGAAAAGAGGTGAAAAACTATACAAAAGCCCTGAAAGACCTTTATGCAGCCCACCCGGAGTATTTCCCCATGGTCAACGGGAAACGCATTCCTCTGGAAGGACACGCTTATCAGCCCTGCACCTCCAATAAGGAAGTATTGAAGATCATGACAGAAAATCTTTTGCTCAAGGTAAAGGAAATGACTCCCGGCGGGGAATTTCTTATCGGCAATATGGATGGTACCGGCTGGTGCGAATGTAAAGAGTGTGCGTTACTGGATCCGCCGGAAGAGAAAAAAGCCGGATTCGTTTCCACAAGATACTGGACAATGGTCAATGCCATCGCAAGGGAAGTATGGAAAAAATATCCCGATGTAAAATTAAGCGGCTGGGCTTATCAGAACTTTCAGGTTCCTCCGGTGGGCGTGGAACCGGACAGCAGACTGAAAGTGTATATTTCTTTCAACAGACGCTGTTACCGGCACGAATTGAGAGATCCTTCCTGCGAAACCAATAAAGTATTCTGCAAATATTTTGACGCATGGAAAAAGGTCAAATGCAAACTCTGGACAAGGGATGAGATCGGTGTATCCGGCAGTTCCTTTGTTCCTGTGGAAGCTGCCATGGTGAAAAGTCTTGTAAAAGATTATGATTTCTACAATCTTTCCGGAATGGGACTTTGCATGAATCCCCCGGACGGGGTGTACGGTCCCCGTTATGACAACAAAGTCATGACAAAATTAAGCTGGTACGGCATGTGGCAGGGAGCCTATATGACGGCACAGTTTCTCTGGAACAAAGATCAGGATTACGACAAAATGTATGAAGAGATCAATTCCCTCTGCTATGGAAAGGCATGGGAAGGCGGAATGAAACGCTTCCGGGAACTGATGACAAAAGCCTTCCACACCACACCGGGATGCTTCGGCTGGGGACTGGGTTCACCTCTGGGGCTGTGTCTGGAGGATGCCGCACTTCATAAAGAGATGCGGGAATGTCTGGAAAAAGCGGAAAAAGCTGTGCTTGACGATCACAGAGCCTTGAAACACGTTATGCGTGACCGGTATATGTTTGACCTTACCTGGGAAAAAGAGAGAAGGGATTTTGTCTCCTCCTATCTTCTTTATGAAGCACCTGCAAAAACAGAAGAGATCAAACTTGACGGTGTACTGGATGAAGCAGACTGGGTCAATGCTCCAACTGGGCCCGTATTCAAACAATTTATGGCAAAGCCGCAGAAGATCAAATATCCCACAAAAGTAAAGATCCTCCATACTCCGGAAGCTCTCTATTTCGGTATTGAGTGTACTGAGCCTTATCCCGCAGAAAAACTTATTGCTCTTGCGAAGAGTCAGGATCATGTAAAAATATGGAGTGACAATAAAATAGAGATCTTTATTTCCCATCCGGATCAGGGAGGTTCCTATCATCATCTTGCCTTCAACCATAAGGGCGTCCTCTATGATGCCTTCAATCAGATGGGGGATGTCCGGGAAAAGACTGCTTTTGTATCAGAAGCAACTGTTGCCGTTAAATTCCATAAAGGCAAATGGGTGGCGGAAGTCAAAGTCCCCACAGGGCCGCTGGGAATGAAATGCAATACAGGAAATACCTGGAAGATCAATGTATCCCGTACCCGCGTGGCTGTGGATACTCCTCCCAGAGGAAGAGAAATGACCAGTATGTCCAACGGGCATTTCCACAATGCAGATAACTTTACCAATGTGAAATTTGTCCCCGCGGCAAAGAAAAAAGGGTTCTGGAGCTTCTTCTGAAAAAATAAAATATCCCGCAGAGAATGACCGGTACAAGCCTCACTCTGCGGGTGTTTTATTTTTCAATGATCTCCCATCACACAAAAAGCAAAAAAACTCATCTTCTCAACTTGAATTGTGCCGGAGTGCAATGATACACCTTTTTAAAAGCATTGCATAAACTGCTTGCATCACAAAAACCATGCCGGAAAGCGATCTCATTAAGCGTAAAAAGCCCGCTTTTGATATCATTTGCCGCATTTCCCAGACGCACCCGCAGCGCAAACTGTCCGTAACTTACTCCCATGACCGAATGAAAAAGAGAAGAAAAGCGGCTTACACTTAAAGAATTTGCCGCAGCCGCCTCTTCCAGAGACATGGGAACAGGCATCTGTCTGATCCGGCTCACTGCCTTCATGATCCTGCTGATATTGGCATTGAGCAATATCCCCTCATCGGCAGGATGGGAAATATGTTCACCGGCAGTCAGGATCAACTGATGAATGGTCAGCCAGCATCTTGTCTGCCAGTAATCCGGCTGTTTCCGGGATAAATGCAGAAGATTGCGCGCAGTAACAAGCAGTCCCTCCCGTTCTTCCGCAGAAGATGGACAATATCTATCCGCAGGATCCACCGTAAAAGGGGCAAGCCAATCCGCCTCCGCATAGGGACCGCAATTTCCGATACTGTCTGCATTGATGTTCACGGAAAGAATAAGAGTTCTTCTTTTCACAGGTCTGTATGCATGGGGTTCCCAACACATGATGAACCAGCCCTCCCCCGCCTTGCAGCTCCGGGAATGACTGCCCACAATGACTTCTGCCTCCCCCCGCAGTACAATACTGATCTGAAGAGCATAATGCACATCGCCATGAAAGTCGCAACTGGGATCTTTATGATAATCCCATACGATATTGAAGGGACTTGCCACAGAAAGCGGATGACTCTGGGAGACCATACGCACTTTTTCCAACACTTCCTCCGGCTGTTTCTGTACCCCCTCTGTCTGGCGTTTTTCCTGTCTTTTACGCCGGGAACCAGAGGAAACCGCAGTGGATTCAGATGTATGGAGAAGCTTTTTTTTCTTTGCCACGATTTCCGCCCTTCCGGGAAAATATCAATTCAATTTTCTCCGGTACAGAGATACCTGGGTAAAACGGCTCCCCTTTACCGGAGTGATCCCCACAATCATGATCTCTTTTGCATCGGCACTCAACATGATCTCACCGCTTCCGCCGGGAATCCCCGATTCCCCGGAAGGCGAAACCCAGCCTTCCGCTTTCAACTGCATGGCAATATTGGAAAGAAGTTCCTCTTTGCTCATTGCGGAACGCAGAGAACCGTAAACAGATCCCCTGTCGGGAAAACGGATCACCTGTAAAGCCTGCGCTCCGGCAGGGAAAGGCAGCTGATGGGGCCAGGAGGGATTTTTCCGGAAACCTTTTGCCGGAACAGTCATGGCAAACATCACCCCTTTCCCCACACCATCCGGTGCCGCGATCAGGATCTTGCGGACAAAACCTTTTTCCGGAGGCGTACTGAAAAGAAGACCATTATCATTCATTGCCGCTGTGCCGTCCGGATAACGCATTTTCAATGTCCGCAACGCATTACGGGGATCGGCATCGACAATGGAAGTACTCATCTTCAATTCCGTACCATTGACAATGACCCGCTCCTCCCGGACAGCTTCCCCGTGCAGCAATTTATCTGCCGCAGCAGCAGAGGAAAATGCCCCCTTGTTGAAGGGCCAGAGGGAAAAAACTTCCCCCTGTGCAGAAAAGGAGAGGAATATGCTTAAAACGATCCCCGGCAGTACAAGAAAATTTTTCATCCTCTTCTTCCTTTCTTCTGTTGTGATTTTCAGCGGATCTTTATTTTGCCTCAAGGATCTCTTTTGTTGCCTGAAGCAGAACGGCATGTTCCTCTTTTGATCCTACGGTGATACGCACAAAATCTTTTGTTCTTTCCGCAGGAAAATAACGGATGAGGATATTGCGTTTTTTCAATTCAAGGAAATATTTTTCCCCGCCGCAGGGCGGAATGGTAAAGAGAAAATTACTCTGGGAAGGAATGGTTTTAAAGCCCAGTTTGGCAAGTTCCTCTGTAAGTTCAGTCCGGTTTTCTTTGATCCTTTCGATATGGCGGGCAAAATACTCTTTATCCCGCAAAGAGGCGAGAGCAAGTTTCTGTGTAAGCATTGCCACATTATAGGAGTCTTTCATCTTTACCATCCCCTCAATGATCTTTTCATGGGCGAGCGCATACCCGAACCGCAATCCGGCAAGACACCGGCTTTTGGAAAAGGTACGGGAAACAATGACATTTCTGTACTTTTTCACAAGATCCGCACAGGTATCTTCTGCAAAATCCCCGTAGGCTTCGTCAATAAAGACAATGCCGTCAAATTCCGCACAAATGCGCTCCATTTCCTTTTTGGGATAGAGATTTCCGGTGGGGGCATTGGGACGGGCGATCATAAAACAGTTGGCACTTTTCACCTGTTCCATTACATCGGAAGGGATATTGAAATCTTTATCCAGCGGCACAGCAATATAGGGTGCGCCCTGCAAACCGGCAAGAGTGGGATAAAGGGAATAGGAGGGATCAAAGGAGGCAAGAGCCTTATCTTTGGAAGTGAAACAGCGTGCAGTAATGGTAAGGATATCATCGGATCCATTTCCCGCAATCACATTTGCCGCAGCAAGACCATTCTGAAAAGCGATCTCCTCTTTGAGTTCGGTGAAAACAGGATCCGGATAAAGGCGCAGTCTCTCATAATCAAAATCCTGCAAGGCTTGTTTTACAGCGGGAGAAGGCGCATAGGGGCTTTCATTGGTATTGAGTTTGATGATCTTTCCCCCTTTGGGCTGTTCACCGGGAACATAGCCCTGCATGGAGTCGATCTCACTTCTGAAATAGGAAATATATTCTTTCATTTTACGATCCTGACAAGTTTAATTATTCTTCAAATTCCCGGCGGATGGAACCGCTGTATCCGTGGGCATCCAGAGATTCCATTTTTGCAAAAGTCTCGATATGAGTTACTTCCTGCATCAATCCTTCTCTTGTATATTCAATGATGGAACTTCTGCGCAGGAAATCCACCGCAGAGATCCCGTGGAAAAATCTTGCCGTTCCCGCTGTGGGCAGAACATGACTGGGACCTGCCACAAAATCCCCGGCAGGTTCCGGAGTCCAGGAACCAATAAAGATCGCACCGGCAGCAGTAACTTCATGCGCCCGGTCTCTTGCATTTTCAAACATAAGTTCCAGGTGTTCAGGAGCATATTTTCCGGCGATCTCCAATGCCTGGGTAATATCCTTCGTATGAATGAATGTTACGCCTTTTTCCAGTACCCGGTCAATGGTTTCCAATCTCTGACGCATGGCGCACTGTTTTGCGATTTCTTTGCGTACTTTTTCCAGAAACTCTTTATCATCACTTGCCAGAACCGCCTGTTCCAGTCCGCTGCCGTGTTCCGCCTGGGAAAGAATATCAGCTGCGGCAAAAGCAGGATTTGCATTTTTATCCGCTACGATCATAATTTCGGAAGGACCGGCAACCATATCAATGGCAACATTTCCATAGACCTGCTTTTTGGCGGCGGCGACAAAAGCGTTGCCGGGGCCTACGATCTTTTCCACTTTCGGAACAGTATTTGTACCGTAAGCGAGAGCAGCGATGGCGTAAGCTCCGCCCATACGGTAGGCTTTGGTGACGCCGGCAGTTTTCATGGCGAAAAGAGTCTGGGGATGGATTTTTCCATCCTTGCGGGGAGGAGTTACGGCAATGATCTCTTTCACTCCGGCGGCTTTAGCGATTGCTGCTGTGTGCAGTACAGTGGACACAAGGGGTGCTGTTCCACCGGGAATATAACAGCCTACACAC
>JAFVRL010000027.1 GCA_017504325.1 Lentisphaeria bacterium
CAGGTCTTTCTGATGGGATGTTTTGCTCTTGTTCTTCCTGTATTCGGAAATGTGATCCTGGCAAGCCGGGGACTTTTTTCCGTTGTTCTCGGTGCCATGCTTTCATTTGTTGGATTGCAGAAACTTGATGCGGTCATCAGCAGAAAACAGTGGATATTGCGTGCCATAGCCGCCATCCTTATGATCGGAGCCATTGCCGTATATTCTGTTTCCTCCCAAAAGTGATTTGCCATGAAAAAATATCAGGTCTATATCGTTATAAATGTGACTTGTCAGGAGGTCTATTTCGGGGCGATGTCTGAAGAACTGGAGGAACTTTTTGCATCGGTCCATCCCCCGGAACTCTCCCACTGGGAATTGGAACAGCACCATATTTCTGTTCCTGTTCTTATTTCCCGTGATCTTTCTTTTGAAGAGGCTCTTGCTGATCTGCTGGATCTGGAAGAGAAAGCCCTTGCCAATCCCCAGGGCAAGAAAATCCTGCATAACTCTCTTCTGGACTATTGAAAAAATATTTTCCTGTGCTATTGTAAAGATTGTTAAAATTAACATTGCAAAAGGAGAATAAAATGGAACAGAATTATGATTTCCGTAAAAGGCTGGACAGAGTACACAAAGAAAATATTTTTGATCCGGCGGTTGTTCCGGAAACGGATGAATGTATGATCGATCTTTCCTGGGAGATCGTTCAGGATGGAAAACTTTTCAAAGGATGTGCCGCACTGGATTTGCAGGATTATCTTCTTGTAAGTATGAATATAAGTATCCCTGTTTACAGAAAAATCTCCGGAAATAAAAATGCTGTGATCCTTGAGGACGATCCTTCTGACAAGGGGTTTGATGTCATTATAGAAAAAGATTCAATACGGATCAAGGGCAATACCAGAAAAGGGGTGCATTATCTGGAAGATATAATGAATTTGCGTTCTGCGCCTTTCCTGAAAGTTGGTACGCTGCGTTCCGATCCCATATTCACTCCCAGAATGATCCATTCCGGCTGGGCGCAGGATACATTCCCCGATTCCCATCTGGATGCCATTTCCCATGCGGGGTTTGATCATATTCTCCTTTTTGTCACAGGAGTGAATAAAACTACTTACGGGTATCTGGATTTCAATGATCTTATCCATCGTGCGGAGCGTTACGGCCTGGGGGTATATTTTTACAGTTATCTCAACAGTTTCAAACACCCGGATGAGCCGGATGCGGAAGAATTTTTTGATGCCAATTTCGGTTCTGTATTTAAAAATTCCCCCAAAGCAAAAGGGATCATTCTTGTTGGAGAAAGCTGTGCATTTCCTTCCAGAGATCCCAGATGTTCATCGGTGGGGGCAGATGGTCGAGTGATCCGGCCCGGATTCTTCCCTGCCGATGATTATCCGGATTGGCTCAATATGGTCAAAGGGGCTGTGAGAAAATATGCTCCGCAGGCGGATGTGGTATTCTGGACATATAACTGGGGAAATTCTCCGGTGGAGGAAAGACTTGCTCTGCTGCGTAAACTTCCTTCCGATGTGTCCATAGAGGTGACTTTTGAGATGTTTGAGCAGATCCAGTACCCCAATCACACCATGAAAGTACCCGATTACACCATTACTTTTCCCGGTCCCGGCTATTATTTTTGCAGCGAGGCGGAGGAATTGAGCAAACGCAAACTCCCGCTCTATACCATAAGCAATACGGCAGGGTGTACCTGGGATTGCGGCGTCATGCCCTATATGCCGGTCCCCCAGCAGTTTTTCAAAAGGTTCAGGAGTATGCTTAAAGCCCATGAAAAATGGAATTTGACCGGGATCATGGATGGTCACCATTACGGATGGTTCCCCAATCCTGTTGTGGAATGTGCCAGATGGTGTTTCAATACAAGAAATGTCACGCCGGAAGAGATCCTGGAAAAGATTGCAATACGGGATTTCGGTAAAGAAGCCGCTCCCCTTGTGCTGGACGCATGGCAGCATTGGAGCGATGCCATGGCTTCTTTCACGCCGGGATTTGACGATCAGTGCGGTCCCTTGCGTATAGGTCCTTCCTATCCTTTTATTTTCTATCCTGTTCTCTATCCTTTTGCGGAACAGAATATGCACTTTCCATTCCCGGCACACGCTTACCGGGGAGAGCGCATTCTCAATACCCTCTACAAAGTGGAACAGGTTCCCGGACATACCTTTATCGGCAGAAGATTGCGAGAGGATCTGAAGATCATGGCAAATGCCCTTGCCCTATGGGAGGAGGGGGAAAAGATCATGGATGAGGCATTGAAGAAAGTTCCGGAAAAGAAAAGGGAAGAGGCAATTTTACAGGCAGGGGTGGGAAAATTTTATACCCATACTTTGCGTACCATGCTGGGGATCAAAAAATGGTATCTTGCCAATAGAAAGCTGGAAGTAACCGAATCTTTTGAGGAGGCAAATCTTCTTCTGGATGAAATGGAAAATATCCTGAAAGAAGAGCGGCAGAATGTACTTGAGACCATCCCGCTTGTGGAAAACGATTCCCGGCTGGGGTGGGAACCTACTCTGGAATATGCCTGTGATAAGAAACTTCTGGAATGGAAAACAGGAAAAATAGATGATCTTCTCAAATATACCATCCCCAATTACCGTCTGACTGTGAAAAAATATTGAATTGTTATCACCGCTATCCCATATTTTCATATATATTCCGATCAGGAAACTCTGCTTGAATCCGGAAAAAAAGTATATGATAAGTCCCATCGGGACGGTAGAACCCAGCCCGGGGTTTCAACCCCGGGACACAAGTCTCCCCTATGAATGGAGTCCCGTAAGGGACGCAGGAAAATACTTGCCGGAATTGGGGAGAATATATGTGAATTGTGATTGTTTATTACTTGTTTTGCAAAAAAAACGATTCAAGAGTTTTTTTCCTGCGCCCCGATGGGGCTTGAATCTCTATTTGTACTCTTTCCCCGGGGTTAAAAC
>JAFVRL010000308.1 GCA_017504325.1 Lentisphaeria bacterium
CTCTGCCCTCTGCACGGTTGCAGGAATCCAAAACAAATCCATCGGCAAGTTTTTCATAGAGAGACAGATCCGGTTCCACTGTCCTGTCGCTGTTCACATGGATCGCCATGATATACTTTACATCGTCTCCTGCCATATCCTTCAAATACAGGAGTTCCTCCGGGGTCGTTCCCCCATGCAGCTGTACAGTTGTGATCCCGGTAAGGTCGATCAGATCTATGATCTCATCAGGATCTGTATAATGGGTCACCAGTACCGGTGTCACCAGTACCGGCAGACAGGCGGCAAGTCTGCGCGCCGTTCCCGGCAATATAAAATCTCGTGATGTGTGCTTCTGGCCCACAAGAAAACCCACCGCATCCGTCCCGGCATCACAGGCGATTTCCACATCTTTTTCTGTCCGCAGACCGCAAATCTTCACCCGGATCATTCTTTTGCCTCTCCGGAAGATATTTCTTCTTGATTTGCCTGCCATATCCGGGCGATCCCTTCCAGTGTGAGAAAGGGGGTCTCTTCCAGAAACGGCATCGCCTTCAGAAAGAATTTCCTGTCACCGCCGCAAGCACAAATACGAATTTTCTGCCCCGGATATTTCTTTTCCAGTTCCCCTTTGATTCTTTCCAGAACTTCTTTCACTCCGCCTATACAGGCAAGGTCTGTTCCCAGAAGCATGGCTTCTTTTGTGTTTTTTCCAGCAGCGGCAGGAAGCCGGGATGGGGTATCTGTCAGCGGCAGAAGGGGAAGAAGAGCGGTATGATCATGAAGTGCCTGACGCATAAGTTTTCTTCCGGGCAGGATCGCTCCGCCGGTAAAGGCAATATCTGCTTCCACAGTTTCAAAAGTGATCGCTGTACCGAAATCTATACAGATCGCAGGAAGTTTTCCGCCAGTTAATGCTGCTGCATTGGCAAGCCTGTCTGCGCCAACTGTACTTATGTCCATCCGGGAAGTATCAAAAGGAAATCTTTTATTTTTGTTTACCACGAATGCACCGGAATCAATGAGCAGTTCTGTCAGTTCCGGCACGACCGAAGACGCGGCAAGGGGGATATTGTCCGGACATTTTTTCAGAAAATCCGGTAACTCCTCCCGGGAAAGGATCTTTCTTTTTTCCTCCGGAAAATCCTTCCAGTCGAAAGATGCTGAAAGCGGGAGCAAAACGGTTTCAATATGCGTATTGCCCGCATTGATAATAAGAAGTTCTTTCATCATCTTTCCCGGTACACTCTGCATTACACAAATTTGTTCAACGCAGGATCTTTTTCCAATATGCTTACAAGTTCCTTGATCTTCTGGGCAGATTTTGCACTGCATACAAGAAGAGAATCTTCCGTATTCACAATGACCGTATCCTCCACATCCACCGTGGCAATGAGTTTTTCCGAATCCCCTACAATAATGCAGTTCTTCGTCCCGATGCCTTTATGCAGACCGCGGATCACATTGTTGTTTTCATCTGCTTCGATCTGATTGCGTAATGAGGTCCATGATCCCACATCATCCCAATCAAAACAGCCTTCCGCTGTAACAACTTTTTCCGCATTTTCCATAACGGCATAGTCAATGGAAATGGGTGTAAGGGCATTGAACAGTTCTTCAAATCCGGGAGATCCCCAGCCATCCTTTTTCAGAACCGGGATCGCCTGCTGTATAAATTGCGACAACTCCTGCGCTGAACGGGTGAATTCTTTGATCCATACGGAACTCTGGGCAAAAAAGATCCCTGAATTCCATTTGTAACAGCCATCCTGAATATATTTTTTCGCGGTTTCAAGATCCGGCTTTTCTTTGAAATGCTGTACTTTGAAGAATTTTGTCCCGCCGGAAGAGGGAATAAGCTCCCCGGTTTCTATATAACCGAATCCTGTCTGCGGCTGATCCGGCGTGATCCCCACTGTTACGATACTGCCTGTTCCGTCTGCCATATCCAATGCGTCCGAAAGAACTTTGGCAAATGCTCCTGTATCATTGATGACATGATCCGCCGGAAGAAAACATAAAACAGGATCCGGTTCAGCGGTAAGACTTTTTATATATGCCACTGTTGCTGCCACACAGGGGGCGGTATCCCTTCTGCTGCTTTCTCCGATAATATTGCCGGAGGGGAGGGAAGGAATCAATTTACGCATGGGTTCCACATAGATCTCATTGGTGACCACAAAAATATTTTCCTTGCAGAAGACAGGGAAAAGCCGTTCAATAGTCTGTTCAATAAGTGTAAGGTTTCCCAGAAGACGCAACAACTGTTTGGGCCTGGAGAGGCGGCTCTGCGGCCAGAACCGTTCCCCTTTGCCTCCTGCCATTACTACGGCATACGCTTTACTGTTTTTTTGCATGATTATATCTCCTTAAGTACCGAGTTTTTCGATAATGGTGATCAGCGGGGCAAAAAGAGCAATGACCAGTCCACCGACGATCACAGCAAGGAAAATGATCATCAAAGGTTCGATCATACTTGTCATTGCCGCCACAGCGTTATCCACTTCTTCGTCGTAGGTATCGGCTACTTTTTCAAGCATTTCCGGCAGTTTACCTGTTTCTTCACCCACCTCGATCATACTGATAACCATTTCAGGGAAGATCTTTGTGGAAGAGAGCGGAGGGGCCATCGGCTCCCCTTCTTTTACTGCATCATATACTTTGACAACAGCATTGGAAACCACTTCATTACCGGAGGTCTCTTTCACGATGATC
Source organism: Lentisphaeria bacterium (assembly GCA_017504325.1). Taxonomy (GTDB): domain Bacteria; phylum Verrucomicrobiota; class Lentisphaeria; order Victivallales; family UBA1829; genus RGIG5327. Next base: position 2,695 of record JAFVRL010000308.1, read on the forward strand.
AATGCATTGAGTACCGCCACCCCGGATCCCATAAGTGTACCCAATGTACGGGCAAAACGGGAGATGGAAGAACGGGATACCACAAGTCCGAATACCGGCATATTGTATTTTGCCCAGTCGATGTAGAACCGTAAAAACGGTACTTTCAAGACCAGTTTGATGATGATGACAAGAGCAACGATCCCCCCGATAAAGAGAAGAATATTGTTCACCATAAAGTCGGATATTCCCAGAACCACCTGGGTAATGGCAGGCATGGGCGCACCTTCCAGAAGGTCGGTAAAGATCTTGGCAAATTTGGGAACGATGAAGATCATCAAACCGGATGTGATACCACCGGCAATACAAAGAACCACCACCGGGTACACCATAGCAGATTTGACTTTGCCTTTGATTTTGGCAGCTTTTTCCATGAACATGGCAAGACGGTTGAGGATCAGTTCGATCTTACCGGCTGCCTCTCCGGCACGCACCATGTTCAAAAAGAGCTTGTCGAATGAGGCTGGATGCTGGGCGAGTGCTTCCGAGAAGGTCGCTCCCCCTTCAACAGCGGTAGCTGTTTCTTCAATGATCTTGCGTACCACAGGATTTTTAGCCTGTCTTGCCAGTGTTTTCAGGGAGCGGATCAGAGGAAGCCCGGCATCCAGAAGGATCGCCATCTGGCGGGTGAAAAGTGTGATCTCCTTTGTTTTCATAACAGCCGGTCCCAGACTGATATTCATATTCAGTCCGCCTTTTTTCTCTCCGGCTTTTCCCTTTTTATTCGCCTGGGATTTATCCGCATTTTTGATGGAGGTGGGGAAGAGTCCCTGATTCTTCAGAAAACTCTGTACCTCTTCTTCATTTGCGGCTTCTTTTTTTCCTTTCTGCTCCTGGCCCTTGGCATCCATGGCAGTATAAAGAAATATAGGCATTTTCCGCGTTCTCCTTTCTTTATCTGGATTATGTTGTTATATCAAGTGTATTTCAGAACTTCCTCCATGGAGGTCAACCCCTGAAGGATCGCTCTTACTCCATCTTCACGCATGGTCATCATTCCCAGTTCTCTTGCCTTATCTCTGATGACTACGGTAGGGGAACTTTTCAGCACAAGTTCATTGATCTGGGTATTCATGGTCAACAATTCTGTGATCGCCATACGGCCCCTGTAACCTGTCCCATTGCAGTTGCTGCATCCTTTTCCGTAGTAGAACTTCTGTTCACCCACATCTTCCCGTTCCAGATCAAGAAGTTTCAGGTCATCATCTGTGGGGACATAGGCTGTTTTACACTGGGGACATACCCGGCGGATAAGCCGTTGGGACAATACTCCCACAAGAGAACTGGCAATAAGGAAGGGTTCCACGCCCATATCGATCAGTCGTGTTACCGTACCGGCAGCGTCGTTCGTGTGCAGGGTGCTGAACACAAAGTGCCCGGTAAGAGAGGCTTCCACAGCCATTCTTGCAGATTCAAGGTCACGGATCTCCCCCAGCATGATGATATCCGGGTCCTGTCGGAGGAAGGCGCGCAGTGCCCTGTGGAAGGTCATTCCCACGGCATCATTGATGGGCAGCTGGATGATCCCTTCCAGGTCATATTCCACAGGGTCCTCTGCTGTGAGAAGTTTACTTTCCGGATCGTTGACCTCTTTCAATGCGGAATACAATGTGGTTGTTTTACCGGAACCGGTTGGCCCGGTCACAATAAAGATCCCGTTGGGCATGATGATGATATCCCGGACTTTTGACAGATTGGCTTCATTGATCCCGAGGGCATCCAAATCAAGATTCACCACAGAACGGTCAAGCACACGAAGCACCACGGATTCGCCGTAATAAGTGGGCAGACAGGATACACGCAAGTCGATCGGTTTACCGCCTACTTTCAGGTGGATACGGCCGTCCTGCGGTTTTCTTCTTTCGGAAATATTCAAATCAGCAAGGATCTTGATACGGCTGATCACCGGCAGCGCAAGACTTTTCGGAGGCGGAGCCATCTCGTAAAGCGCACCGTCCACACGGCACCGGATCTTGAAAATGGTTTCAAAAGGTTCAAAGTGGATGTCACTGGCTTTATCTTTGATCGCCTGATAGAGAATTGCATCCACAAATTTCACGATGGGGGCTTCATTTGCCATTGCCTCCAGATCCTGGGAATCCTCTTCTTCTGTGGGCGCGGAAAGTTCGATCCTCTTATCGGAAAGTTCCTGCAATACATCGTGCATGGTGGACTGCAGATCCACCGGATAATATTTTTCAATGGCTGCATCCACCTGATTTTCCGGTGCGATGACCTGAATGATCTCTTTTCCCAGCACAAAACGGAATTCATCCACAGCCTGATAGTTCAGGGGATTGCGCAGAACAATGGTAAGAACATTATCGTCAAGTGCAAGGGGAACGACCGCTTCCTTACGGGCTGTACCGGCATCAATAAGTTTGATCAGGTCTCTGGAAAGTTCCCCGTAGATCTCCAGATCCACCACTTCAAGACCGAGACTGTCCCCGATAAGCTGAAGGATCGTATTTTCTTCAGTAAGACCGAAATCTATTACGATCTCCTTGTAACTTTTTTCTCCGTTTTCAAACTCTTCCGCAGCGGCATCAAGCTGTTCTTTCGTGCATTTGCCGCTGTCCAGAAGTAAATCATAAATCGTCTGGCCGTCCGGATCAAGCATCTTCAAATTCTCCGTATTTTCCAATATTGTTAAATGTTTCAAATCTCATCTTACTGGGAATCCGATACTGTTGCCGCAAGGATCTCCGACAGAGTCGTTGTTCCTGCCGCTGCTTTCCGCAGTCCATCTTCACGCAGAGTCATCATGCCGCCTTTTCTTGCAGCGTCACGGATCACATCCGCAGAACACTTTTCAAAGATAAGGTGCTGGATCTCCTCGCCCACAAGGAAGATCTCATAAATTCCCAGACGCCCTTTATACCCGGTACCACCGCAGATGGAACAACCCTTTCCTTTCATCACTTTGGCTGTATCCATGAACTTATCATCCAATCCCAGAAGACGCCGTTCTGTGGGGGTGGGTTCCGCTTCCTCCATACAGTTTTTGCATATTCTGCGTACAAGACGCTGTGCCATGATCGCCCGTACCGCAGATGCCACAAGGAAGGGTTTTACTCCCATATCGATCAGTCGGGTAATGGCTGAAGGCGCATCATTGGTATGCAATGTACTGAATACAAGGTGTCCTGTCAGGGCGGCGTTGATGGCGATTTCCGCTGTTTCGCAGTCTCGGATTTCCCCCACCATGATGATGTTGGGTGCCTGACGGAGCATGGCACGCAATGCGTTGGCAAAGGTCAGACCTGTGATATTGTCGATCTGTACCTGATTGATCCCCTGCAGCTGATATTCCACAGGGTCTTCTGCGGTAATGATTTTTCTGTTGGGGGTATTGATCGTATTGAGGAAGGCGTACAGACTGGTTGTTTTTCCCGACCCGGTTGGTCCTGTAACAAGGAACACGCCGTCCGGCATATTGATGATCTTATTGATCTTTGCCTGGTCGTCCGCATAGAATCCCAGCTGGGGGATCTCAAGCTGGATGGCAGATTTTTCCAGAAGTCGCATAACGATACTTTCGCCGTGGGTCGTCGGGATCGTGGATACACGCAAGTCCACTTCACAGCCGACAACACGCAGCTGGATTCGTCCGTCCTGCGGGATACGCTTTTCGGTAATATCCAGTTTGGACATGATCTTCAACCGCTGGGTGATATTCTGCTGAAGGTATTTCGGCGGACTTTCCATTTCCCGCAAAGCTCCATCGATACGGTACCGGATCTTATATTGTTTTTCCGTCGGTTCGAGGTGAATATCGGATGCCTTCAGATTGTGGGCTTCCACGATGAGCATGGTCACAAGCCGGATGATGGGTGCATCTTCATCTTCCATCATGGCGGGATCATCCTCTTTGACAACGGCAATATCTTTTGCCTCTCCGCCGATCTCATCAATAAGTTCGTCGATACCGGTATCCAGACCGGAATAGAACTTGTCGATAACTGCCTGGATCTGTTTTGTCGGGGCGATCACCGCATCAATATCCCGTTTGAGTGCAAAGCGCAAACTATCCAGTTTTGCCATATCCGTTGGATCGTTCATGGCGATAGTGAGGATATTGTCATGGATCATCACCGGTACGACCTTATACTGCAGTACGATATCTTTCGGGATCAATCCAAGAATATCCTGCGGGATCTGATAGGAGGCAAGATCCATAAGTTCCATGCCGTATTCCTGGGCAAGGAGAGCGATCATTTCCTCTTCATTGATATAATTGAGCTGGATAAGCGCATCAATGATCCCCAGCTGACCATTTGACTTTTCTACAAGATCCCAACCTTCCGGGAGCTGATCATTGCTCAATAACCCGTTTTCTATGAGCAATTCCAAAACATATTCGTTGTTCTGCATAGGCACCTCAAAAAATCCAATCATTTTCTACCAGTAGAAATGTAGCCTTTCTTTGATGTTTTTTCAAGTGTTTTCTTCTGTAAAAAACATATTTTTATCCTCTTTTTTTTCTCCGCAGGGATTTTTACTGCCTTTTCCGTCCCGTTTTTATGCTTTCACCCTTGAAGAAAATACTTTCAGAATGTATATTAGATGGATTATGAAAACACAGCAAAACACCCCCGGTCAGAAGATCTCTTTCCGCAGTCTTTTCAAAAAAGCACTGGCGGATTCTCTGCCTGTCCTTATGGGATACCTTTCCATGGGGATCGCTTTCGGTGTCCTTCTGGTCACCCAGGTGAAAGAAGCCAATTTTCTGTGGGCATTCGGAATGAGTATTAGTACTGTTTCCGGAAGTATGCAGTTCGCCTCTGTGGAAATGCTGAAAAATGCCCCGCAGTATTCTCTTCTGCTGGTTACTGTTCTTGCTTTTCTCATCAACATCCGTTATGCCATGTACGGGATCTCCTTTATCAATATTTTCAAAGCATACCCCTGGTACATCCGTTCCTATCTCACAATGGCTCTTACGGATGAAACATACGCTATTGAATGCAGATGTCCTTATAAAGGCAGTACAAGACGCAATTATTTTCTGCTGGTTTCCGCCCTTGATCACCTGTACTGGGTGACTGGGACCGTTACCGGAGCTTTACTGGGAAAAAATCTTCCATTCGATACTGAAGGGATAGATTTTGCCATGACCGCCCTTTTCCTTGTGATCCTTACCGATCTCTGCCGGGAAAAACATAACATCCTGCCGGGGGCAGTCGGGATCCTTTCCACACTTTCCGTATTGATCGTTTTCCAGATATTTCTGCCTCTGCACATGAATAAAATGCTGCTGCCCGCCATGATCCTTATGCTGGTATTGCTCCTCTGCTTCAGGAAAAAGAATAAGGAAACTGAAAAAAGTACAGAAATATTCCCGCCGGAGGAAATAAAATGACTTTGCATATTTTTTTCATGCTTTTTATTATGGCTGCCGTGGTCATTTTTTTAAGGTTTTTTCCTTTCATCGTTTTTTCCGGCGGCAGGAAAGTACCCACTATCGTGGAATATCTGGGGACGACCGTGACAGCGGCGGCGATCGCCATGCTGGTCATTTACAGTTTCTATGGATCGCTGGAATATCCCCTTGAGGGATTTTCCCGTTTCCTTCCGGCTGCGGGGGCAAGTATTTTAACGGTCATTCTTCAGTATTTCTTCAAAAATCCCCTTGTTTCCATTATTGCCGGAACTGCGTTATTTATGTATCTCATCAGGTAAAAAAAGAAGGTTTGTATGAATAAGGAAAAAACATTGCCGGATTCAGAAAATACTGCGGAAAAAGAGAAGAGAGTATTTCTGAACTTTACTTATGACACATTGGAAGGAATTATCTGGGCGGCAGTCAGTGTTTTATGCTGGAGTTCTCTTTTTGTTGTGGTAAGTTACCTTACCTGGAGAGGAAACATGGATCCTTATACTCTCGTATATCTGCGTTTCACTACGGCGGGTATTTGTATGCTTCTCTTTATTGCCTTTGTCTGGAAGAAAAATATATACAAAGATATTTGCAAAAAAGACTGGATAAAAATGATTTTTCACGGCATAGCCATTGCCGGAATGAGTTTATGTTTGTTTATTGCCCAGAACATAGGATTGCCGGTAGTGAATGCCTCCATGCTGGAAGCGGAAACTCCTCTTGTGCTTTTTGTGCTGGGACTTATATTTTTACGCAACAAAACAAGCGTATTGCAGATTGCCGGACTTTTCTGCGGTTTTGCCGGCTGTATGCTGGTATTGAAAACGGTGACAGCAGAAGGCTTTGCCATAACATCCTTTTCCACAGGGGATCTTCTTGTTTTTGCCGCTGCGTCTTTCTGGGCAGTCTATACCATTCTTGCAAAAGATGTTATAAAAAGAGTCGGCGGGCTTCTCTACACAGCATGGAGCATGACATTTGCCGGAATGTGGACTCTGATTTACCAGCTTGTGATGGGGTATGAAATCAACTGTCCGGTAATGCTGCCGGATATTTTATGGACGCTTTATCTGGGAGTCATCCCCACAGCAATGGCATTTTTTGCCTGGAACAATGCCATGAAATATATTTCCACGGGACTGCTTGCCATTTCCGGTTATTTTACTCCCATATTTTCCGCCCTCCTTGCGGCAATACTTTTTAAGGAAAGTGTGACAATTTGCCAGATTTTCGGTATGATCCTTGTTTTCGGTTCCGCCTTCATTGAACCGGAGATCGCTGACGGACTTATGGGAAAAATCAGAAAAAAGAAAAATAAAAGTTGAATTTTACTCTATCCGGACTATATTTCTGTAAAAATATTTCTTATATAGAGGAGGATGTTATGAATATTTCATTTGCCATGGCAAGAAGATGTATCAATCCGGAAGTCCCTGTTTCTCTTGCAGGGTATTTCAACCGCAGAATGTGGGATCATGTACTGGATGATATTGAAGTACGGGTTCTTGTCCTCAAAGACCGGAAAGGGGCGGTGGCTGCCTTTGTGAACTTTGATATGCTTTTTGTTACCCATGATCTGGAAAAAGCCATCTGGAAAGAAGCAAAAAAGCGTAAACTTGCCCTTTTAAGCGAAGAAAATACCATTTTATCCGCCACCCATGTGCATACAGCTCCGGAGATCCGTGCCACCAGTCTCGGCTGCAATGCAAAATTCTTTGAAATGCTTGTGGATCGTGCCGTTACAGCAATGGAAGAAGCGGTGAAGGCTATAAAGAAAGCTCCCCGTAAAGGCGTTATGGAAAGTGCTGTGACAAGCGATGCAAGATTTATTTTCAACCGCAGGTACTGGATGAAAAACGGTAAAGTCGTCACCAATCCGGGCAAACTCAATAAAGATATCGTCCGTCCGGAAGGGGAGATCGATCCGGAGATCCCGTTTTTTGCCATCCGGGAAGAGGATGGATTGCTTTCTGTCATCGTTTCCAGTATTGTGAATCATACCGATACCATTGGCGGTACGGGCGTATCTGCCGACTGGGCTGGTTTCTACCGCCGGGAGATGGAAAGATATATGCAGAAAGCCCGCAAGAAAACAAAGAAAGAGTGTATGCTTGTTCCTCTTGTGGGGGCGGAAGGCAATATCAATCACTTTGATACTTCTACAGATATGTGTCAGACCTGTTACGGGGAAGCGGAACGGATCGGGAAAGGCTATGCCCAAAGTGTGACAAAAGCTCTTGCCGACCTGAAAAAGATCTCCGGCACTCTTTTGCAGAGTGTTCATACAAGGATCACCGCCAAAGTAAGAGAGATCGATCCCGTGGAACTTGCCGAGGCAAAAGCTGTCATTGCCAAATATCCGGAGATCAATGTGGATGATCCGGATGCGGTCAACGATCTTACCAGCGAAGACCTTGCCAAAGGTACCCCCTTTGCGCTGAAATATTTTGCTTCAAAATTTGTGGCACTTGCCAATGAGCATGACAAGCAGGAATTTCCTCTTACCGGATTCAAGTTCGGGGATGCGCTTATCGTTGCCTCTCTGCCCAGTGAACCTTTTACCGAGATCGGGCTTGCTGTCCGCAAGCAGGTCTTTGCCGGCTCCACCTGTCTTATTGCCGCCCTTTCCGGAACCGGAAGTACCCGTTGCGGCGGAGGATATATCCCCAATGCATGGAACTATGGCAGGGGAGGGTACGAAACCACTCCCAGAAGCAATCCCTATTCTATGAAAACCGGGGAAAAACTGGTCACATCCTGGACCCGTCTTGCAAAGAAATTCAATTGATAAGGTGACTTGGTACTATGAGTAAAAAACAGGAAAAAATGGACAAAGCAAAAGAGTTGTTCCTTTCCGGAGCAAATTGCGCCCAGGCTGTTTTATGTGCCTTTACGGAAGAGACCGGACTGGATACGGATACTTCCATGAAGATCGCCTCCGGATTCGGTGGCGGCATGGCAAGGATGCGGGAGGTTTGCGGAGCTGTAAGCGGAATGTTCATGGCTTATGATATGATCTGCGGGACTGCTTCTTTCACGGATAAAGATGCCAAGGACGCGCTGTATAAGAAGCTGCAAGCTCTTGCGGAAGAGTTCAAAAAAGAAAATTCCTCCATGATCTGCAAGGAACTTCTGGGACTTTCTCTTCCTGCCAATACGCCCGATACCCCTGTTTCTGAAGCAAGAACCCCTCAATATTACAAGAAACGCCCCTGTGCGGAACTTGTGGCAATGGCGGCAGGGATCCTTGCAGACGAACTGGAAAAGTAATTTATAAATACTATGCCCCCGGAACCGGCAGCGGAAACGGGGGCTTTTTTTTTTCAGAATGATGTGGGAAGATCCAGAAATTCCACATCGATATCAAAGTATCTTTTTATATCGCTCATCACGGCAAGCACGCCGGGAGTTTCACTTCTGTAATGACCGAAACGGATGACAGAAGCATTGGCTTCCTTTGCATAGGAAACGGCTTCGTGAGTCATTTCACCGGTAACAAGACACTCCAGAGAAAGTTCCTTCATTTCCATAAAGGCTTCAGTATAAGCACCGCCTCCGGAAATGATCCCCACCCGGCTGACCGATCTTTCCGGATCCCCGAAAATCTGATATTTTCCGGTGGATGGCAGCAGTAAATCAATTCTTTTTGCCAGTTCTTCCACTGTTACCGGGGAAGACAATTCCCCGCGGAACCCGATTTTTTTCCCATGATAATCTCCGAAGGGGGCAATATAGCAAAGTTCAGCCATCGCTGCAAGACGGGCATTGTGACCGATCCCGGCATGAGCATCAAGGGGAAGATGCACGGCATAAAGGGAGAGATCATTTTTTGCAAGAAGTTTGATCCTTTCCGCATCCAGTCCTGTAATGCGTTTAAAGCCGCTTCCCCAGCTGATCCCGTGGTGGACAAAAAGCATATCCGCATTTATTTCTATGGCTTTCCGGAAAGATTCTGCTGTGCCGTCAACGGCAAATGCAATTTTTTTTACCACTTCCTTTCCTTCAAACTGCAAACCGTTATTGGAGCAATCGGAAGAAAATTCCGGTAATTTCAGCATTTCATCCAGATAGGAGGTTATCTCCTGTAATTTTACACTTTTACCCATATTGCCATCCTTTATTCCGCAGTTATACTCTTTTGCATGAATCTGTGGAAAATGACCTTCCAGCGTAAATCGGAATTTCTCTTTTCCGCAAGATTCTTTTCTGTTTCTTCATGATTTCCGCATTTTGCGAAATCTTCAATTTCTTTTGTATTGCAACGGAAAAGCACAGCGGAAGGATTGGTGAAACCTGCATTTTTCAGATTTTTTTCTGCTTTGAAATACTGTTTCCTTTCCCGCATATTGACAAAGATGAGAAATGCCGGCCAGACAAAGGCAAGGATCCAGAAGGGCCATGCCGGAAGATTGGGGGTATAACTTATCCGCATAAACTGGATAAGCAGCAGAAAAAACAGCGGCAGAAGGAAGAAAATCGCATCTTTCTCACTTTTGAAACAGTTTCCTGTATATCTGCGCAGCGCACTGGAAGATAAAGCATAGGCAAAATGTTCCTCGTAAGTCATATCGCCGATGGGGACGCGTACTGCATGACACAATTCATGGGAAATAAGTTCTTTACGGGAATAGATGAAATATTTGTCTTTGTTCCGGAATGAGGAACGGATGATAAAAAGTGTGGGAGTTTCTTCCGTGGAAGAGATGGAACAGCCGCCCCACAATACCCCCAGTCCGGATGCCGGAAAGAAGCCCGGAACCCAGTTGGCTTTGAAGGCATAATGGTTCTCTGTTTCGGCAAAACCTTCTTCCATGATCTCTTCCGGGATCTCCCAGGAGCTTTTCAGCTTCAGACCGATGAGAGGTTCCGCTTCGGAATTTTCCTCAAGCTCTTTATTGAGTTTATCTATATTTTCCTTTTCCCGGATAAGGCGTTTGATAAAAGAATCCAGCGTTTCCCCGGGGGCAAGAAGAAGCCCCTTAGCGTCCATTTCTGCAAGAAGAGAGATCCGTTCACTTTCCTCTTTCTTTTTCAGTGTGGAAAGAAATTCAATGGATGGAAATTTATTTTCTGTTTTTTCTGCAGTTTCCAGCGCAATATTTTCGCTCATAAAGAAATCCTTTTTTCTCAATGTTCCACAGCTACTCTTTTTCCGCTGCGGCAGGAGTCGTAGATGGAAAGGACAATAGAGGGTGCGTGAGCAGCAGAGTGGGCGGGAACACGCAGGGGAATACCGGAACGGATCGCTTCAATAAAGTCATTGAGCTGTCTGGGGTGTCCGGAACCGTAATAGGATTTCGATACACATTTTTCCTCTGTATATTCTGCAAATTTCTGCCGGATCGCCTCCTCCTGCTCCCGGTCAGACAACTGGAGGGAAAAGAGTTTATTATCCCTGATGGACAGAGAACCTTTTGTCCCGTTGAAGGTCATGGTGGGCTGCCAGGATAACGGACTTGCGGAGGTTGCGGAAATTGTTCCCAAAGCTCCATTTTTATAAACGACAGCGGCACTTGCCGTATCTTCGCACTCTATAATGCCTTTATGGGCAAGATTTGTATATTCCGCAGAAACACTTTTTACTCCGCCCATGATCCAGGATATCATGTCAATAAAATGGATCGCCTGATTGATAAGGAGTGCCCCGCCTTCTTTTGCCCATGTTCCCCGCCATGCATCGGCGTTGTAATATTCATTGGTACGCAGACACATAACGGTGAGATCTGCTGTAAGGATCTCTCCCAGAACCCCGTTATTGACAAGTTCCTTTGCATACAGATATCCGGAATCGAATCTGTGCTGGAATACACCACTGAAAACAAGTTCAGGATGATTTTTTTCCGCATCAAGCATTTTTTCCAGATTTTCTTTGCTTGACGCAAGGGATTTTTCGCAGATAACGTGTTTGCCTGCTTCAAGACATTCAACAGCAAGGAGCGTATGGGATTCATGATCGGTACAAATGGATACTGCATCAAGTTCTTTATCTGCAAGCATCTCTTTATAACTGGTAAAAATCTTTTTTATACCGAACTCAGCAGCTCTTTTTTCCGCTTTTTCCCTGATAAGATCACAACAGCTGATTACTTCCACATCCGGAAGCATCTGATAACTTTTTATATGAGCCGGAGCAATGACTCCGCATCCGATAATGCCGACATTGATTTTTTTCATTTTTATCCTGCTTTCTGCACATATTGAAAATTATAGTTTAATACAATAGCATAAAATAAGAAATTTTCCAGTTTTCAAACACAGCTATCCCATAATTTTGTAAAAATGGCATATTTTTACA
>JAFVRL010000309.1 GCA_017504325.1 Lentisphaeria bacterium
ATTCATACTTTTTTCCCATCCGGCAGTTCCGGAGAAGAAAAAGTAAAATGTCTGATTTTTCCATTTTCTTTCATTTTTTCCCGGCAGGCTTCCCCGTTCAAATCCAGCACATCCCCTACCCGGCACATTGCTTCATCTCCTCTTCCTGCCGGCAGTTCCAGTACACAATACGCCTTCCTGCCGCCCCAGTATATTCTCCATGGCTTTGCGGTCACTCTCTTCACTATACGGTTCTCTCTGTCCAGAAAGACCGCATCCAGTTCCATTCCCATAAAAAACATGTGGATGGAATTACATGCCGGAAAAACCATGCAATCCATTGCACGCTCAAATCTTCTTCCGATCATTCCCTGCAATCTGTCCCGGAATCCCAGCGCATAATATTCATTTTCTGCCAGAAGGGTCTGACGGGAAAGATTGCGTATCATAAACAGATTCCTTTAATCCTATCCTGTTCCTTATCCGCCGAAAACCTTTGATGCCTGGGAAATAATGGGTCCAAGCAGAATCAGAAACACAGACGGAAAAATAAAAATAACAACGGGAAAAAGGATCTTTACCGGTGCTTCATTCGCCAGTTTTTCAGCTCTGGCAAAACGCTTGGTACGCAACTGATCCCCCTGCACCTTCAAAATCTGCCCGATACTGATCCCCAGTTCATCCGCCTGAACGATAGAATCAACCACAGAAGCAAGATCCGGCTGCCGCACCCTGTTGCTCATCGCTTTCAAAGCCTGCTGCCGGGGAGTCCCCAGCTGGATCTCCCGTAAAGCCCGTAAAAACTCCTCTCCCAGAGGATCCGGCGGTCTCTTTTCCAGAATATCCCGCAATGCGGTCAGGAAGTTCTTTCCCGCTTCCACAGAAAGTGTAAGCAGATCCAGCATATTGGGCAACGCTTTGAGAATGGAAAGATGTCTTCTGCGGATCACACCTTTGAGCCAGGTGGGGGGATAAATAAGAAACAGAAACAGAATAAGCAATCCCATAAGGGGCTGATCACCGAAAAACATCAGACAGGCAAGAAGTATGCCTAAAGCTGCCATAATGATCCGTACGGCAATAAAATCAGCCGGTGCAACAGCCTGATCGAAAGAACTCATCTCCAGCATTTCCGCAGCTCTCGACCGGCTGCCTGCAAAAAGTTCGGACTGCACCAGTTTTCTCAAACTGGGAGCCAACGGCAGAAACATACGGATGAAAAAGGGCAGTTTTTTGCTGTCTGCCATTTCCTCCTGTTTTTCCAGTTCGACCATGGACGCCAGATCAAAAACAAGGATAAGAAAACAGCTTACCGCTATTCCCGTACATATCGAAGCAAGAATCGTATAAATCATCTCTCTCCCATTCTCCTTTATAACCGTTTATCATCAAATATCTATCGTTGTGATCTTCCGGATGATCATAAATCCCACGAAATCAAGGATGATCACCCCTATAAGCAACAAAATCCCCACCACCGAAGAGAAAAAGGTATTCATCATATCCGGAGCCACATAAAGCATTGCGAAAAAGAGCGCAAAGGGCATAAGTCCGATGATCACAGCCTGCAATCTGCCCTGGGCAGTCAATGCTTTGATCCTTCCGGTGATGCGTACCCGTTCCCGGATGACTCCGGCAAGGCGTTCAAGGATCACCGTAAGTTCCCCTCCGGTCTGCCGGGCAGTGATGATTGCCATGGCAATCAGTTCGAAATCCGGGGAATCCAGTCTTTTGTTCATCTTTTCCAGTGCTTCATCAAGAGAAACCCCCAAACGGATCTCATGCATCAGAAGCCGGAACTCAAAAGAAATGGGACTGCGGTTCTGGTTTGCCACAGTTTCCAATGCCTGATTGATACTGAAACCTGCCTTCAATGACCCGCTTATGGAAAGAAGGGCATCCTCAAGCTGAAGATTGAATTTTTCCATTCTCTCTTTCCGCAGATACTTCAATACGACTCTGGGGATGGGAAAGGCGGCGACCGCAGCAATAAGTGCAACGATCACAAGCCGGATGATGGAAAGATTATCCGTATAAAATCCCACAGCAAGTACCGCAATAAATGCGGAAAGCGCAGATAAAGCAAGACTCAAGTCAAGGATCTTGCCCGGAGGAAGTGTCAAAAGCACCTCATCCATCTCGGCGGCGGTCTCCTCCAGAAATTTCTCTCTGTATCTCGCAGATGTGTATGTAAAAAATTCCACGATCACAATGGTGGCACAAATCACAGCAAGCGCAACAGAAAGACTGGCAAAAAAGGTAAGGTTCATCAGAAAACTCCTCTGCGTTTCGGCGGACTGAACATGGATATATCACACTGCAGCCCTGCGCGTTCGATCTCTTCCATGAAAGTGGGGATATTACCCGTAGGAACAAAATCACCGGTCATCTTGCCGTCCTCCGTCCAGCCGCTCTGTTTATAGACGAAAAGATCCTGCATGGTAATGATCTCCCCTTCCATTTTGGTGATCTCGCTTACACAATTCACTTTACGGGAACCGTCCTTTTCACGGGAGATCTGCACGATGATGGTAATAGCGGAAGCGATCTGCTCCCGGATCGCCCGCAAAGGCAGATCGAACCCGCTCATCAATACAAGAGTTTCCAGCCTTGCCAGCGCATCTCTGGGACTGTTGGCATGAATGGTGGTAAGACTTCCGTCATGTCCGGTATTCATTGCCTGAAGCATATCCAATGCCTCCCCGCCACGGCACTCCCCGATAACGATCCGGTCGGGACGCATACGCAGAGAGTTTTTCACAAGATCCCGGATACTGACCTCCCCTTTACCCTCGATATTTGCCGGTCTTGCCTCCAGCCGCACCACATGATCCTGCCGCAGCTGCAATTCGGCGGCATCTTCGATGGTGACAATGCGTTCGGTATCCGGCAGGAATCCGCTTAAAATATTCAGCAAAGTGGTCTTTCCGGAACCGGTACCGCCGGAAATAATGATATTCTTCCGGATCTTCACGCACACATTCAGAAAATCTGCGATCGTATGGGTAATGGAACCGAACCGTACAAGATCATCCACCTGCAACGGATTTTTGGAAAATTTACGGATGGTGATGGAAGGGCCTACAAGAGACAGGGGCGGAATGATGGCATTCACACGGGAACCGTCTTTCAGACGGGCATCCACCATGGGGGAACTTTCATCAATGCGCCTGCCCAGAGGGGAAACGATCCTTTCAATAGCGGCAAGCACCTGGGCATTGTCGGCAAAGGACATATCCGTTCTCTGAAGTTTACCCTTGTATTCCACATAGACCTGATCCGGACCATTGACCATGATTTCCGTGATCCCCGGCATATCAATAAGCTCTTCCAGAGGCCCCAATCCGATCGCCTCATTGATCAATTCCTTTTCGATCTGCTCTTTTGTCAACCCTTCCGGAAGCCGGATCTTGATCTCACTGACGATCTCATGGATCGTTTCTTTTGCCTTGGCGTTAAGATCTTTTCCGGATGTGCCGGACATGGTCAACCGCTTGAGATTCAAGCGTTTGATCAGTTCTGCATGGGCGCGTTTCTTTATTTCCTGTGAAAATTTACGCAGCCGGAAAGGAACCCCGGAAACAGCAAGATAGGTAACGCCGTCCACAGTGACCTGTCTGGCAGGAAGTGCGGAAGACTCTTCTGTAGGGGTTTTCTTTTTGTCAGTCTCATCCTCTTCAGCAAGAGTGTCGATACCGGAAAAATCCTCTTCTGTTGAATGGTATCCATTCCCGCTCTCCCCGTTTGCCATTCCATCTGAATATTCCTGTGCCCCGTCCCTGTCCGGTCCGGGTGGAAGAAAGGAGTTTTCATTTTCCCGGTTGTCTGCGGAAGGCTCCTCCGGGATGTTTTCCACTTCCGTGAAAGAACCCGGAACTCCCTTCAACAAGATCTCCACATCCCCGACAGCGATCTTCTGACCGGAAAATGCTTCAAAGGGGGATTCCGTTACCCCTTCCCCATCCAGATATGTACCGCCGTCAGAATTCAGATCCGCAATTTTCACCCGGTCACCCTGGATATAAAGGCAGCAATGCTGCTCGGAGATCCCGTTTCCGGCAAGCTGGATATGACAGAGATCGGAGGAACCTATCCGGTAAACCCCGTCCTGCAGTTCTCCGGCGACCTTTTTACCATCTGCTGTACGAATTTCTATTACATACATTTTTCTGCTCCCGTTCCGGTATTGTCCGTTTTTACGGAACCTGTTACCGGTCAAGGTTCATAAGTTTCTTCCGTTCCTCCGTATAGGCACGGTAATGACTTTCCAGATATTTATAATCCACGCTCTGCAGTTTATCTGTGATCCGGGATTCTTCATAATGACGCAGACTCAATGTGATGCTTCCCGCCCCTGCCTTCTGCAAAGTGAAGACGATCATTTCCACCTCTTTCGGGGTAAGTTCCAGAGTAACAGTACTGTAACTGCTGCTGCGGCTGTTCCCGTTTCCGTTTGCTGCGGAAATGATCCCCATATCGGTTCCGGTGGCAAGCACTTTCACATGCTGAAGGATTGTCAGAGTTATGGTATCCATAGCCTTATCCCCCTGTCTTTCCGGGAAACGGAAAGTGGCAATAAGATCCACATAGTTGTTGGGTTGTACCATTCCGGTGACAGAGGTGTGCTGGTTCACAGGTATGGAGATCGCCCGGAAACCGGGGCGTATTTTGGCGGTAAGTCCGGTACGGCCGGAACTCTGGGAGATCTTCAAATCACTCCACTGCAGCAATCTGCCGGCAGAAACAAGCTGGCGCACCTCTCTGCCGATGACCATATTGCGCTGATCGTAAGGGATCTCTCTGGAATACTGGCTCTGGCTGCGGAAACGCTTTTCTTTTTTCTGCCGGATCATATCATCGGTTATCTTCTCGCCTTCCGGTATATCTTTCACGACCTGAATAAGATATACATCCTGTGCCTCGCCCTGGATCTTTTGTCTTTCAAGAGTGATCTGGCGGTAAGTAAACATAAAAGCAAGCACGCCGAAAAACACGGCACCTAAAAGCAGAAGTTTTTGTTTCATAAGTCTTTCCCTGTTTATATTTTCTGACAAATACTGTATTATCTTTCAGGATAAATATACACTGGGATATTATTTTTTCCAGTAAAAAAAAATTTTCCCTGTAATTTTTTTTCATAAAAACACCCTTTCCATCCTGTTTCAACGATCAAAAAAACCTTTTTCTTCCATTCTTCCCCCTATTCCGTCCCTTCTCCCTCCACTCCTCTGCTTGATTTTCTCTTTTTCCTTATTATATTAATGCAAAAAAGGAGTATGCCCTATGGATGATGACAAAAAGACATTGAGTAAAACTGCTTCAGCAATATGCGAACTGGTACAGGTGATGAAAAAACTGCGCGCTCCTGACGGCTGTCCCTGGGACAAGGTACAGACCCACGAAACGCTCATGCCTTTCATCATGGAAGAGTGCGGCGAATTTCTGGATGCTCTTGCAGCCGGGGATGATGAAAATATGCGGGAAGAACTGGGGGATGTACTGATGCAGATCGTCCTTCACAGTGTCATTGCCGAAGAACGGGGAAAATTTGATTTTTACGATGTGACAAGGGATGTGACAGATAAAATGATCTACCGTCACCCGCATGTATTTGCCGATGCAAAAGTCTCCAACAGTTCGGAAGTGCTTGTCCAGTGGGAAAAATTGAAGGCAAAAGAGAAAAATCACGGCAGGAAAGAGTCTCTTCTTGACGGCGTCCCTACTCATGCTCCGGCACTTCTTCAGGCGGAAAAACTTCAGAAAAAAGCGGCAAAAGCGGGTTTTGACTGGCAGGATCAGAAAGATATCCTTTCCAAGATCCGGGAGGAAGCGGATGAATTGCAGGAAGCCATGCAGAATGCCGGAAGAGACGAAGAAGCGGAAAAAAGGATCGACGAAGAACTGGGGGATCTTCTCTTTGCCTGCGCCAACCTTTCCCGATTCCGGAAACGGCGTTCAGCCGAACAGCTGCTTGCGGCATCCTCCGCAAAATTCAAAAGAAGATTCCAGTATATTGAAAAGACTCTTGCTTCACAAAACAGGAATTTTGAAGAGTGTTCCCTGGAAGATCTGGACAGGATCTGGGAAGAAGCGAAAAAATTGGAAAAAGAGTGATTTTTATAAAACGGTCTGCTGACTCTGCGGATCAGTGTTCCATTCTGCGGCAGATCAGACACGGAAACTATGGAAGGAGTATTTTATGGACATGGATTTTTTATCAGTCGTCGATGCCAAAAAAGAGGAGATCATCCAGTTGGCAGATACCGTCTGGGACAATGCGGAAACCGCCTTCAAGGAGTACAGATCTTCAGCAGCACTTATTGCGTATCTCAAAAAAAATGATTTTGAGATAGAGAAAAATATCGGTGGTCTGCCCACTGCATTTATTGCCACCTGGGGCACGGGACACCCGGAAATCGGTTTTATTGCGGAGTATGATGCTATTTCCGATTTAAGTCAGATCGAAGGGATCGCGGAACAGAAAAAAGATCCGGCAAGAGTTCACGGTCATGCCTGCGGTCATCATCTTTATTGTGCAGGAGCGGTCGCAGCTGCCCTTGCCGTACAGGCATACCTGAAAAAATCCGGCAAAAAAGGTTCTGTAAAAGTTCTGGGCTGTCCCGGGGAAGAGGGAAGTTTTGGAAAAGCGTATATGGCAAGAACCGGAATATTCCGTTCCCTTGATGCCGCAATGGGTGGTCATCCCGGCTGTATGTGGGCAGTGCGTACCCGTCCCTCCCTTGCCTGTTGCAGCATATTGTATAAATTTGACGGCAGAGCCTCCCATGCAGGAGCAACACCCCATCTGGGCAGAAGCGCACTTGATGCGGTGGAACTGATGAATGTAGCTGTCAATTTTCTCCGTGAACACATCCCCTACGACAACCGGGTCCATTATGCCATTACCGATGCAGGCGGCAATGCTCCCAATGTGGTACAGCCTCATGCGGAAGTCATGTATATGATGCGTGCCAATGACAACGCGGCACTCAACAGTCTCTGCAAAAGAGTCCATAAGTGTGCCGAGGGGGCAGCACATGCCACGGAAACCACATTTTCCAGCGATTTTCACTCTGCCTGTTCCAATATCATCACCATCCCCACGCTTCAGAAAAACCTTTATAAAGCCATGGCAAGTCTCCCCCTTCCCGTACCGGATGAAGAGGATGTGGCCTTCGGAAAAGAATTGGCAAAAACCATTGTTGACCGGGATGATAAAGAACCTCTTTATCCCGGAGAACTTCTGCCCCTGCCGGATGTGATCACACCTCATTTCGGTTCTACGGATACTGGAGATGTAAGCTGGAATTGTCCCACTGTACAGATGCATGTGGGAAGCTGGATCACCGGTACCCCCGGTCACTCCTGGCAGACTGTTGCCCAGGGAAAGACCAACTATGCACACAATGCAATGCTGTATGCCGGAAAAGCCCTTGCTCTTGCGGCAGCTCAACTTTTTGAAGATCCGCAGCTGCTTGCACAGGCAAAAAAAGAACATTTTGAAAAAACCGGCGGCATTTATGAACCTGCCATGCCTCCGGATGTCATGCCCCATCTGTAAAAAGATGCAGACGATTTATACACCAGGAGACCATTTTCCCCATGATCAGAGAATCCATTTTCAGCAGTAAGGATATTGCCCGTATAAAGGAAAAACTTGAAAAAGTATATCAGGCGATACAGAATAGTTTATACCTTCTTCCCGGATGTAAAATCCCCGTCCCGCTGGTGGGAGCCTGCTATCCGGGGATTTGGATGGAACACAATCAGGATTGGTATCTGCTTGCGGATATTGTTCCGGAAAGTGCCTGGGCATCTGTTGAACTTTTTATGGAAAAACAGAAAGAAAACGGTCTTTTTCCAGTTGCAGTAATGACAGACGGCAGGGTCGGTTACAAACAGATCCAGCAGATCTGGCCCTTTGCCCGTTGTGCTTTTGAGATCGCAAAAAAATTGAACAAAGGAGAGGAAGAGTTCCGGAAAATTTATCATGCAGCAGAAAAATTCGATGATTTTCTGGGAAGATACCGGGATCACAAAAATCTGGGACTTGTGGAAATGTTCTGCGAATATGATACCGGTCACGATAACTCCCCCAGAGTCATGGATGGAAATTTGCCCCGGAATATTGAAGCGGGAGCTGAATTTATGCCGCCAAACCCCAATTTGCCAATTCTTGCCCCGGATCTTTCCGCCATGCGGTATCAGGCAAGAGTTGCTTTAAGTGAAATTGCAGCACTTCTTGGAGATGAAAAAAAGGCATCTTTCTGGCAGGAACAAGCTGAAATCACAAGGAACTCTATAAAAAAATATCTTTATGATGCAGAAGATGATTTTTATTATGATGCGGCACCTTCCGGCAAATTCCGCAAATACCGTACGGAACACATTACCCGCCTCTACCTTAATAATGTTGTGGATCAGGCGGAGTTTGACAGGCAGTACAAGAGATATTTTGAAGATCCGCAGGAATTCTGTACTTTATTCCCCTTCCCTGCCGTATCCATCTCCGATCCCTCCTTTGTAAAGGAACTTCCCAAAAACTGCTGGGGAAGCAATACCCAGGCACTTACCGCATTGCGTGCAACCATGTGGCTGCCTCAATATGGAAGAAGTGATGAAAAAGACCGTCTTCTGAAACGGTGGATGCGGGCATTTCTGGACCATGAGAGTCCCCTCCCCCAGGAACTCAACCCTTTTACCGGAGTTCCTATCGGTGACGGAGTGAATTATATGCCTTCCCTTCTGCTCTTCAAACAGGCGGCAGAATTGCTTTTGCAATAAAAGTTTTATACAGCGGCATTCTGCTGAATAAATATTATTGAATGAATATCTTGCATTTTCAGAAAAATGGTGTATATTTATCATCTAACCGATTAGATAACTGTATCCGGAGAGAAACAATGGCAAATAAAGTCACCATTTACGATGTTGCCGCTGCTGCGGAAGTTTCCGCCTGCAGTGTTTCCTGGGTATTGAATGATCATCCCCGCGGCAAAGGAATAAAAGCGGAAACCAGGACAAGGATCCTGGATACAGCAGCTGAACTGGGGTACAGACGCAATCAGCTTGCCTCTGCGACCAGAACCGGCAAAATAAATACTATTGGTTTGCTTGTGGATTTTGAAGATATCCACCATATCACTCCCATAACACAAATTATTTCCGGGATCATAACGGAAGCCTCCGCCCGGTGTTACAGTGTAAAAATATTTGCAAATAAGGATCTGGAAACTTCATTCCGCCTTATCGGGGAAAACTGTATCAGCAAAGTAATTTCTTTAAGTGCCCCCCATGAGATCCGGGAAAAAACAGCCATTCTTGCGGAAAAATATTCCCTTGATCTTGTATTTGCCTTTGAACACGGACACAGGAATTTTCCTGCCGTGAATGTGGATAATATTGCCATGACCTCCTCCA
Source organism: Lentisphaeria bacterium (assembly GCA_017504325.1). Classification (GTDB taxonomy): domain Bacteria; phylum Verrucomicrobiota; class Lentisphaeria; order Victivallales; family UBA1829; genus RGIG5327. The sequence continues at coordinate 9,400 of JAFVRL010000309.1, forward strand.
TAGTGCAGTATCTTTTTGAAAAAGGACACAGGAGAATCGGTTTTCTGGGAGTTCCCCACACATTTCATTATGTTTCAGACCGCCGTACCGGATATTTTCAGGGGATGAAAAAATGCAATTTAACAACCGATCCGCGCTGGATAAGTGATTACGGGGATACGGATGACGGTATAAAAAACATTCTTGCCCTGCCGGAAGCGGAACGCCCCACCGCAGTTGTGACTGTAGCAGATTCCATTGCGGCAAAAGCACAGAAATTTGCATGGAGAAAAGGTTTACGCATACCGGAAGATTTTTCTGTGACCGGCATAGGCAATATGGATATAGCAAGATATACACTTGTAACATTGACCACAGTGGAGGAGTTTCTTCCGGATTACGGAAGTTTACTTATTAAACTTGTGCTGAAAGAAAGAATGGAAACAACGCCGGATGACTATAATGTATATCATATCCGTCCGGAGATCATCGAAAGAGAATCGGTTTACGATTTTAACAACATATAACATGAAAGGGAGCAAAAAATGAAAAGGAAAAAACAAACATTTACGCTGATTGAACTGTTGGTAGTAATTGCCATTATCGCCATTCTTGCCGGAATGCTTCTTCCCGCATTGA
>JAFVRL010000310.1 GCA_017504325.1 Lentisphaeria bacterium
ATCGGCAAGTTTCTGTGCCAGATGGACAGTGGGTTCCGGATCAATTTCCGATAAGATACGCATTTTCACACTTACGGGAAAACGGGAATTTTCCGCAATGACCGCAAAAGCTCTTACCGCCTCATCCGGCTTTTTCAGTGCAAGAGTTGCCCCTTCGCATTTTCTGGCTACTTTCGGGGCGGGACACCCTAAATTGAAATCAATGACAGAAAACTCTCTCTCATTAAGGATCTGTACCGCCTTTTTCAGAGTATCCAACTCTGAACCGACGATCTGTACCCCCAGAAAATCCTCGGAGGGATCTCTTGCAAGCAGATGAAAACTTTTCGGTACTGCAAAGACAAGGGAACCGGCATCCACCATTTCCGTAAATGCAAATTTACATCCGTGCCGTCTTGCGGAAAGCCGGAAGGGCAGGTCGGAATGTCCCGCAATGGGAGCAAGCAGACAGGCGTTTTCCGGATATAAAGAAAGATCCTGTACCATATTCTTATTCCGCGATCACAGGACGGGGGAGATATTCTGCCGCATCGTCACAATTTTCAATTTTTCCGATCCCGTCACGGCAACTCCAGATCTCAATGTGTTTGGCACATTCATTGGTATCCACCATTCTCAAGGGAGCAAGTGTTTCCACTTCCAGCATACTTTTGCAGGAATAGACCTCCACCGTACAGCCGTTATCCGGATATTTTGCTCCGGGAATATAAGTAAATTCCTTTACAAAAAGTGTCCCGGCATTGGCATAGGCAATATAATTATTTTTGCAGTTGAAACCGATCTTGCACGCTCCGGTGCAATTTACATCCTGTTTGACAAAGAGGAAGTCTTTCCCGAAAACAAAACGCTTTTCCGATACTTCCGTATAGGGCCAGAAAGAGTAGAAAGTATTGGGGAGAAGTGCTTTTTTATCTTTGTTCTGCGGGGCGATACACATTCCTCCGGGAGCCATTACACTGATCGCCCAGGGGGCAAGTTCCACGGGCCAGATATTTTTGTTTGTGACAGAGTGTTCCACATAAAATTTTCCGTCTGCAACAGGCTTGATAAAGATACTTTTTTCCATTCCGCTTCTTTCATCTTCCGGCATATAGAAAATGATCCCGCCATCCTTTTCCTCGTATTTTACAGGCACATTATCTTTTTCCTGGGTACGGTTTTCCCGTTCCGGGGCTACCCACAGACGGTGTCCGCCGTAGTTCACCCATTTATCTGCGCCGGATGTTCCGGCAAGGGCGGGATCCACATTGAAAATATTATGGGGATTGTTTCCAATAAAACCGCCGATGACTCTGGGTCCCACACCGGTTGTTATGATGATGCGGAAATTTCCGCTTGTCATTTCAATACAGTTTTCCCATCCCATGAAAGAAACTTTTTTCATTTTTTTCTCCGTCATTTTTGATTTACAACAATATTTTTCACTGAAAAATATACCCTGAAAAAGCGGAAATTCAAACTGAAAAACTTTCTTTCAAACAATTTTTGCTCTGCGGAAGGAAAAATACTTGTATTTTACATTCTTTTTGCTATAGTAACAGGAAATAAAAAATACCTCTCAACTGTAAAGAAAGGATCTACCATGAAAGACTGGGAAAACCAGAACCTCACCGGAATAAACCGGGAAGCATCCCGTATCTGTCTTCTTCCTTATGCGTCTGCTGAAGAAGCCCTGACGATGGAAAAAAGAAAATGCAGTTCTTTTAAACTTCTGAACGGCACATGGTCATTTGCCTGTTTCTGTTGTCCGGAAGAAGTGCCGGAAGATTTCTGGCAGGAAGAATTCGACTGTTCCGACTGGGATGAGATCATTGTCCCCTCCAACTGGCAGATGGAAGGCTACGGCAATCCCCATTATACCAATACGGTCTACCCTTTCTCCAAAAATCCCCCCTTTGTTCCTTCTGAAAACCCCACTGGGTGCTATATAAGAGAGTTTGAGATCCCGGAAGAGTGGATCAATAAAGAGATCATGCTGCGGTTTGACGGTGTGGATTCTTTCTATTATGTGTGGGTGAATGGTCAGCTTGCCGGTATGAGCAAAGGAAGCAGACTTTCTGCCGAATTTGATATAACAGAACTTGTTTCCTGCGGGATCAACCGTATTGCCGTACAGGTGCATAAATGGAGCGACGGAACCTATCTGGAAGACCAGGATATGTGGTATCTTTCCGGTATCTTCCGGGATGTCTCCGTTACCGCACTTCCCAAACTGGATATTTCCGATGTATTTGCCAAAGCTCTTCCGGACACAAAAACATATACAAAAGGTACTCTGGAACTGGAAACAGAAATACGCAATCATACGGAAGAAAACATTAAAAAAGCCACTCTTGAAGTGGAATTATTTGATCCATCGGGGGAAAAAGTATGGAAGAAAGCCATTACAAAAGATTTTTCCATAAAAGGAAATGAAAAACAGCTTCTTTCCATTAAGGAAAATTGCGGCAATGTCCAGCTCTGGAGTGCAGAAGAGCCTTCCTTATATACCCTTCTTCTTACTCTGAAAGATGACAAAAATACCCCCATCGAATATAAAGCTCTTTCTGTGGGATTCCGTTCTGTTGAACTCAAAAAAGGAAATTTCCTTGTCAACGGCGTTCCCATTCTCTTCCGGGGAGTGAACCGTCACGATTTCCATACCCTTCTGGGCAGAGCCGTTACCGATGATGCCATCATGGAAGATCTGCTTACCATGAAACGGCACAACATCAATGCCATCCGCACCTCCCATTACCCCAATGACTTGCGTTTCTACGATTTCTGCGACCGTCTGGGGTTCTATGTGATTTGTGAAGCGGATCTGGAAACACACGGTTTCGGTTATGATGAAGGGAAAAATCCCACCATGTGGAAAGAATGGGAGAAAGCCTGTGTTGACCGTATGGTCCGCATGGTGGAACCCAATAAAAATCATCCCTCCATTATCTTCTGGTCTCTGGGCAATGAGGCGGGATTCGGCTGCAATCACGAAAAAATGGCGGAATATGCCGGAAAGAGAGATAATACCCGCCTCATCCATTATGAAAGGGACAGTGCCGGAAAAGTAAGCGATGTGATAAGCAGAATGTACACGTCCTGCTATCCGGAACATGAAAACTATATAGGAAAACTCACTTCCGAATACTGCAAAAAGAAACCCTTTATTCTTTGTGAGTACGCTCACGCCATGGGCAACGGCCCCGGCGGGTTGGAAGATTATATGCAGTATTTCCTCTCCCATAAGGAAACACAGGGTGGTTTCATCTGGGAATGGTGCGATCACGGGATCAGTACCATGACAGCGGAAGGTCAGGAATTTTACGCTTACGGCGGAGATTTCGGAGATACCCCAATGACGGCAATTTCGTTGCCGACGGTCTGGTATTCCCGGATAAGACCCCCTCCCCCGGTCTGATCGAACTCAAACAGGTCATCGCACCGGTGCGTTGTCAAGTCAATGATCCGGCGGATAAACTCACGCTCTGCAACGATTACGATTTTCTCACTCTGGATCATCTGCTGATCCTCTGGAATGTGACCGAAAACGGCAAAATCATCGAATCCGGCAGTTTTGTTCCGGAAAGTGTGCCGCAGCATGGTACGATCACCATTGCGGCACCGTGGCATTTGCCGGTCAATCCCCGTCCCGGAGCGGAATATTTTGCCGAAGTACATTTCCTGCTGGGCAATTCTCTCCACTGGGCTCCCTGCGGTCATGAGATCGGATTTTATCAGTTTGCGCTGCCGGTTCGTGAAGTGCGCCGCGTACGGAAGATCAACGGCGCGCCCGCCGTCTGTGAAGCCGGAAATCAAATCCGTTTGAAAGCCGGAAATACCGAACTGGTCTACGACCGTACGAAAGGCGTTTTTGCCAGCTGGAAACAGCACGGTACAGAACTGCTGATGCCCGGCTGGGGTCCCCGGCTCAATTTCTGGCGTCCGCCGACTGATAACGATAACGAAAACTGGATGGC
>JAFVRL010000311.1 GCA_017504325.1 Lentisphaeria bacterium
ATTGTTGTATAAATTCAAGATTGCTGATTTTTTCGACAGTAAATAAAAATTTATACAAAAAACAGGGGATTTGCAACCTTTTATGAGGTTTTGCAACACCCCCTTTTTCCATTTTCAGGATCCTTATTTCAAACGGATCATACCATCTTTTTCCAGAAACAGAACCATATCCATGAAAAGTTCTTCCCGGACAGTAAAACCGGATATGCACAAAAGACCGTATAAATTCTCCAGAGTATTTTTACCATCCATAAAATAAAACAGATGAGCAAGCCATGGGGAAGCACACCAGCCGTGGATCTGGGAATGCAGACTTTCCGGGATCCGGGAGATTTCCGGCATATATTTTTCTGTTGAGAAACATCCCCGTACCATTTTTTCCGGAATACAGGAAGCATATTTTCCGGGCAGTTTACCGGGAACTATCAACTCTTTACTTTCCATTGTCCGGAAATATTTTTCCAAAAGCTGTTTGCCCCTTCCGATCCTATCCAGCACGGCATTTTTTTCCTCATTTGCAGCATACCTTACCATACGGAAGACGGATTGCAGCGCAGCAAATGATTCTTCCAGTACCCGGCTTCTCTTATCGGCATCCGCTTCTTTCAGTCTCCTGATACAATCTTTCTCCACATCTTCTGCGACAGCACAGGCAATGGAAGAATCTGCTTTACAAAGAGTCAGCATATACTCTTCAAGCATTGCGTAAGAACTTTCCAGATCTGTACGGCGGAGGCGGTCCGGAGTATCTGTGGATTTATGGTAATCGGGTTCACCGGTGATCATCAGGAAATTGGTACAGGGAACACTGCCGCAGCCGGGTTCACAGAACAGATTGTCCATAGGAGAAAAATCCACAGCATCCTGCCGGACGATATATCCATATTTTTCTACGATCCGATTCATCAGCACATCGGCAAAAGTAGGATTGAAAGGACGGGAACCACCGGTACGGACGACCTTATCCAACGCTTTTCCCACCATATCCACATCCACTGCGGCAAGGATATTTTCTGTATTCAAAATCTCCCTGCTGCAATTGAAAAGTGCCTGCATCGCCCTGACTTCAAAACAACAGTAAAAACGGAAAGAGCGTTCCGGAACGATATTTTTTTCTTTGAACTGCCGCAAAATGGCTAATGCAGTCATGGGGCCGGAAGCATTGTCGTTTGCCCCATATTCAAAAAGATGACCGCCAACAGCCACCTCCTCAGAGGATTTTCCTTTCAGAACGCCGGTCACAAAAGGAATAAAACCTTTATCGTGAACTTTTGTTCTCACATCCGCATGAAGCAGGATCTTTTCCCCCTTTTCCAGCCGTTTGCGGAAATGTGCCCCTTGTGCCGGAGTAATGGAAAAACCGAACATTTCCCCTTCTTTGTTCCAATGAGGCATGACAAAATTCAGCCATTGACAGGCGTCACGCAAATATTCATATCCTTCCTTATACAGATAATCGCCGCCGATCACTGAAGAGATCACTCCCACCGCTCCTTTTTCCAGCCATTGCAAAGCCTGACGCATATTGGGGAATTTTTTGTCATTGAGAACGATTTTTCCTTTCAGATCCTCCTCTTCCGGCAATGCAAGAAAGGCTTTTTTATCAGCGGGACGGCTGTAAAGCATCAGAGAACAGGGTTCTTCAGTATATTTACGGAAGACTTTTTCTGTACCGTCAGACAGGACTTCTGCAAGGATGGCTTCTTCCGCATCCCATGATACAGGCATGAGCCAGCCGCCGTAAGAAGTTTTACCATCGGCGGGAAATTTATAAGTAACGATATCTTCCAATCCAGCCTCCCGCATAAGGGCTTCCACTCTTTTACAGGTTTCCGCAATGGCGTTGGATGTAAAGAAACGATCACTTTCATGTAAATATGATATATCGGAGATGATCCGGTCAATGATTGCAGTATCCAATATGTTCCTCCGTACAGAATAAGAAAAAATACTGACCCTGCACCACATTATCAGGGTCAGTATAATATACACTTTTTATGCAGTTTTACAACTTATTCCCGCATTCTTTTTTTTCTTCATCCATGGGAAGTACAAAGTAGTTGTCGATACACGCTTCATCATTTGCATGTACCCCGATGGCAAGAACCTCATTGGCATCTTTCTTCTGATAATCCACCTTGTAGGTCGTCCATTTATCGGTAAGATTGACTTTCAGAGGATATTCAGAAGCAAGGTGTTTGCCGGAATCGCCACGGGGGGTACGGGTATAACGGTAAACAGATACCCAGAGAGATCCTTTCCCCTTCGCTTCCAGAGTAAAGCGGAATTTCGCCTGTTTCCCTTTGTGCAGCTGATAGAAACGGCATTTTTTCAAATGCATATAGTTATCATTCTTTTTATCCGGATGCTGTTCAATGGCATAATAACCGTTTACCCCGGCATCATGCCAGGCAAAAGGAAACACCTGATCTTTGATAACGATCTTCATTGCAGCATTGGTGTAAGGTTTCTTCTTATAAGTCTTGCTGAAATCGCCGTTCTGCCAATATACTGGCGTTGTTGCCGCAGGAGCGGCATAGGCACTGAAAGAAGCGGCGGCACAGAAGGCGGCAAGAAGGATCATTTTTGTGATTTTCATTTTATTCTCCTTATTTTGAAAGAAATGTTACTTTTTCTCTTCATCCATGGGGAGGACAAAGTAGTTGTCGATACATGCTTCATTGTTTGCGTGTACCCCGATGGCAAGAACCTCATTGGCGTCTTTCTTCTGATAGTCCACTTTGTAAGTCGTCCATTTATCGGTAAGATTGACTTTCAGAGGATATTCAGAGGCAAGGTGTTTGCCGGAATCCCCCCGGGGAGTACGGGTGTAGCGGTAAACCGATACCCACAGAGATCCTTTTCCTTTGGCATCCAGAACAAAACGGAATTTGGATTGTTTACCTTTATGCAGCTGATAGAAACGCGCCTTTTTCAAATGCATATAGTTGTCATTATCTCTGTCCGGATGTTTCTCAATGGCATAATAACCGCTTGTCCCGGCATCGTGCCAGGCATAGGGGAACAGCCAGTCTTTGATGACAATTTTGACTTTCGGATTTTTGTAAGGTTTCTTTTTATATGTTTCGCTGAAACGGCCGTTCTTCCAGAAACGGCTGTCGATCTCCGTTTTCATTCCGCCTGCAACCGATCTTTTTGCGGCAAAGGAAACAGGCAGGAAGGCGTCCACATTGTTTCCGGCTCCGGAGGCAATGGAGGAGGATTCATTTTTTGCCCCATCCACCACCCGGTAACGCTGGAAATTCACAAGCCAGGTATGACCGGGAAAACATTTCATGGCAAGGGAAGAAGCGGGAATACGCATTTCCACTACCCAGCGGTCTTTCAGAATTTTGGTTTTCACTTCCGCTTCAGAGGCAAACTTGCTGTCAAGAGGACTTCCGGCAGCACCTTTTGCATCAAAAACATTGCCAAGGTGATTGATGATGAACTGGATATAGCCTCTGTTCATATCCGGGTGATTGATAAAGATTTCTGCTGTATTATCCTCCCAGATGGGGCGGCCTGTTTTATAATTGGAAATCATTTTGGCGGGAGAGGGTTCCATCATCTCCATGGCGATATAGAGATTGTCCGGTTCATACACCATACGCACAAAAGTCTGCTCTTTGGCAAAAGTGGATGTATTGACCTTGAAAGAACTTACCACATCGGCATTCTTCCAGTCTTTTTCGTCGATATTGCCGTCGATTTTAATGGCAGAAGTTTTCGGGTATGCTTTGAGTTCCCGGAAATCTTTAAGATACCGTTCCCGTTCTTTTTCCCAGAGAATCCGGAAAAATTCCTTATCTTTGAGAACGTTTTTAAGTATTCTTTCATCCGGATCGCTTGCGGCGGCTTTTTCGGCTTTTGCAAGATATTCTTTCAATTTCTGATGCACTCCGGGAGCGGAAAGACATCTGCCGATGGGGGCGCGGTGTCCGTGACCGAAACAGCCGGGAGTAGTGGAAGCGGCAGTAATGAGAAGTTTACGAAAATCTTTCATTCCTCCTTCCCATGCTTTCCCGAAGAAAAGGGAATTGGCTTCATCCAGAACTTTTTCCGGATCTTTTGTAATATCCCACTGAAGAACTGCGGCAACATACATTGTCTGCCACATGGCTCTCCAACACTGGGGAGTCATTCTTTTTTTACGGTGGGCAGAGTAGATCCCATCCGGCGGCGGCATGGAGGGAGTCGTCCCTTTCATACCGATGGAGTGATAGATCTTCAGATGATTGGCATAGGATTTTTCCACAGGGTGGAACCAGTTTCCGCTTTCACTGATCTCTTCCCATGTGGTCACATTTTTACTTTTCTTTGTCCAGTCTTTGAAGTACTGGAAATAGGTTTTGTTTATGGGGCAATCCGGATCATCCAGATTGTGACGGTAACAGATACGGTTGTAGGAGAGCATCACATCCAGCTTCGGATCGGGAGTAACTCCAAGGGGAACACTCTGGAAGTTCTGATACCCATAGCCAACAAGGGGAATATTGTCATTGCCCATGATTTTTCTTGCTTCGGCAACCACCGCATTGGTGAAGAGCCAGTAACGGGAGGATATATGCCCCACTTTTGTTTCTTCCGGATCCGCCTGTGCTTTACAGTTGTCACATTCACACCAGACGGTATTGTCATTATTTACGAAAATGTATCTACCGCCCTTTTTATCCATTTCACTCTGTCTGATATGCTTTACCAGATTATCGGCAATGATCTTGATATTATCTTTATTGGAAGTACAGGGCTGATAAAGCTGACCTTTAAGGAAACGGCGTTTTCCGGCAATAAGGGGGAAGCGTTCCGGATGTTCCTCAAACATTTTCTCATAATCTGCCGCCCATTTCTTTCTGTCTTTTGTGGTCTTCTCTCCGTTATGCAGGCGGGTGAAACAGTGCCAGCCTTCCTGAATGACGACCGCACGCTTGTCAAGGAATTGTTTGATTCCGTGTTTTGTGAGTCCTGTCAAATCTCTTCCGCCTTCCAGACGCAGATTGTTGCGGAGCATCCAGTCCCGTGTTTCAAAGAAGGGACTGTCCACATTGGCACTGTGGAAGTGGATCCGGCGGACGGGGAAAGAGGGATTGAATACTTTTCTTGCCATATCCTTTACTTTGATCAAGGGCATTACTTTATAAAATTCCCCATCCTTACCGGGAATGAGCCAACGGATATTTCCATATTTTTTCAGTATATCGTATGCACCGAAAATCAAGCCAACGGGTTCTTTTGCCTGAAGAGTCAAACCATTTTTATTTACAGTAAGAGCATACCCTTCTTCTGCTATATCCTTATCTTTTACAAGTTCCAGAGTAACAGGATAAAAACCTTTTACAGCGGTTCTTCCGATGGCAGGACCTTTTCCATTTCCGATCTTTCCCAGATAGAGGGAAAGTTCCTCTGCGGCGTGACGGGCGGCGGGATCATTGCTTTTCAGCACGATACTGCTGACAGCTTTTCCGTTTTTCATCAAAGCATATTCTGCTGCTGATACCGGCAAAGCAAGGGCGATAAGCAATACAAACATTGCTCCTGTGACAAAATGTCTTTTCATTTTTTCTCCTTTTATTTACAAATTTATTTTCTTTTATTTCCCCATTCCACAGGCTTGGTAGCCTTACTGCCCAGCACGCTTAAAAAGGGTTTGATGGGATTGGACATACTGAGAGATCCCACATGGGAATCCAGATAAAGGATATTAATGGAATTTTTATGTCTTATTCCATCAGGCAAACCGGCATTTATCCCCCAACCGTCATTGGGGGCAACGATATACTTGCCAACTTTTTGTGCAGGATCCTGATGACGGCTGTCCATAATGAAATAGACTTTTGAAATCCATTTAAATTCACTTCTTCTGGTAGGTAAACTGGTACTGCCGCCGGGAACTTTGCACAATTCATTATAATTGAATCCGTAATCAGAATAGATATAATCTGTACTCTGTGCCGAAAGAGCAGGATCCATAAAAACTTTGTTCTTCGGCACCTTTTCAGTAAGTTTCTGGGGTTTGATATAAAGGGCACACAAAAGTGCGTGCCAGGAATCTATCGAGGTATATCCCCAGTGATACGCACCGGAGTTGACGATGATATAGTCTTTATAATCATCAGAATAAAAAGTTGCCGCCAATCCGATCTGTTTCAAATTGGAAGTACAGGCTACTTTCTGTGCAGTAGCTCTGGCTCTCCCCAGTGCAGGAAGAAGCATCCCGGCAAGAATGGCGATGATGGCAATAACCACCAATAGCTCGATCAGAGTAAATGGCTTTTTTTTCATTTTTCTCCTTCATTCGGATTGTTGACTGTTATTTCTATATAAAATCATCTTTTTTAAAAAGCATCCCCTTTGCAGGGATAGTATGAGTTGTTGAACTGCTGTTTCTGCCAGAAAGGACCATAGGGGGATCTTGTAATGGCAAAGTAATTATCCGCCGCCCTCTTTTCCTTTCTGAAGTCAAACATCCTCACCGTCCCGCCGCTGAACAGGAGAGGGATTTTGCTGCCATTGCCGTGATGTCCGTAAACGACATTGGAGGAGTAGCCTTTTGCACAATTCATAAAGTGCAGATGGGTGGGGAATTTCACGCTGTAAAGATTGACCATTCTTCCCTTGACATTATCCCCGGTATAATACCCGGTATTGGCGTTGCCGATGAAATTGGCACAGATATTGTATGTTGCATAGTTATTGAGCTGTACACCGGTGATCCGGTCAGAGCCTTTTCCGTTATCAAAAACATTTAAAGCAGTCTGGCAGCGGAGACTTTTTACCTTACAGGCATCCACCTGACTGATCGTATATGGGGCGTAACCGGCGGCATCTTTTGCCAATACTCTGTACCAGTGACCATAGGTACGGTTGGTCGCTTCATAGGAGATACCGTAAACAAATCCTTTATGATCATCGGCATAAAGATTCCAGTAGATATGGATCTGTTTGAGATTATTGATACAGTTTACCTGCCTTGCCGTTTCCCTTGCTCTTCCCAATGCAGGCAGAAGCATACTTGCAAGAATAGCGATAATGGCAATAACAACCAAGAGTTCAATGAGTGTAAAAAAACGGTTTTTCATTTTTCCTCCTTTTTATTCCTGTTTTTGTATTTAATATTTCCGGCGTTCATTTTCCCACTCTTCCGGTTTCACCAGTTTCCCGGGGATCTCTTCAATATTGTGGATCACTTCCGAACGGGAAGAAGTCACAGCAAGTTCAAAGGCTTTTTCCGCCATAGACTTCATATCAAATTTCATGGAGTATTTAGGATACATTTTCTCCGCAAAGGACATACAGTCCATACCGGTTATCAGAGGAAGAGCCTTTTCCTTTATCCCATGTTTTTCAAGAAACATCCGGCAGCGGTCGGCAACCGTATCCTGGGGCGAGACGATACATTTGTGTTCCGCACCATCCTTTATAAAATCCAGCACCGGTGCAAAATCCGCCCCTTCCAGTTCTTTCATTATGATATTTTCTCTTTCACAGTTCTTCTTGCAGGCACTCCATTTTACATGGGAGTTGTAATTGCCCAGAGCAAAGCATTTCCGCAAATACAAAATTTCCCTGACACCCTGTTTTTTCAGTTCCCTTATCAACTCTTCAATTGCAGCAGCATAATCATTCACAACACAGTGGCAGCCGGGTACAATATGATCCAGAATCACTTTTACAGGAATATCCGCCATAAGAACAAGGGAGGAAAGGCGTAATTTCACCTCACGGCTCATGCCGGAAGTCCCGGCAAAGATATAGGCGGTATCCGCAGAAAATTCTTTCATCATCTTCCCTGCTTCCGTCCAGGAAACGAATCTATTGTAAGTGCTTTCAAAAGCAATATTTCTTTCTCTGCATTTGTTTTCCAGAACTTCTGTAAGAAGCGGCAGATCGGAACTGTATGCCTGATCCTGTTTTTTCACAGGATATATATTATGGATGAGAACGATCTTTTTCAGATCAAGTGTCAAATTCTTCTTTTCCGGGATCGCTCCGCCTACAAGAGTTTTGCGGAAAGCGGGATTGCGGATGATGAGTCCCCGCCGTACAAGTTCCTCATGCACATGGACGGCAGTCATATAACTTACTTTGTATTCCCGGCAGATGGTATGCAATGACGGTACCGGCGCCCCCTGGGGCAATACCCCG
>JAFVRL010000312.1 GCA_017504325.1 Lentisphaeria bacterium
GGAGAGGGGAGAGAAAAAAGTAAAATGCGTTTGGGGCTCTCTCCTGAAGGTTGCCCAAAACAGGATAAAGAAGTATTTTTGAAAAAATCTGACAAAATCACTTTTTTAAAAGCAGATTTCTTTACGCACATAATTTTGTAAAAATATGCCATTTTTACAAAATTATGGGATAGCTGTGTAAAAAAATTGAAATTATCTGTACCACGGTCAGTAAAAATATATTTTCATTCTCAAAAAAAAAGATATTATGAGAGACACTGAAGATCTCAAATAATATCTTTTTTATTGTATATTTCAGGAAAAACAACAGTTATTTTTCCACAGCAGGTTCTTCAGAAGCGGCAGGAGCGGCTTTTGCATTGGAAGTACCGGCGGCAGCAGCTCTGCGTTCAGCAATGACCTCTTTGATCTTGTTGAGGATCTTTTCCTCCAGTTCATGATTTTCCTGAAGAAGGGTCTTTACAGCATCTCTGCCCTGGGCAAGCTGTTCCCCTTCAAAGGCAAACCAGGAACCGCGCTTTTCAAGGATGCCGAGATCCGTTCCCACATCCAGAATGGAACCCACTCTGGAAATCCCTTCATTCCAGTTGATGTCAAATTCCGCAGTTTTGAAGGGGGCGGCAAGTTTGTTTTTCACGATCTTGACTTTGGTACGCGCTCCGGTGGCTTCACTGGCACTGTCCTTGATGGTTCCGATACGGCGGATGTCCATACGGATGGAGCTGTAGAACTTGAGGGCATTACCCCCTGTGGTGGTTTCCGGATTTCCGAACATGACACCGATCTTTTCACGGATCTGGTTGGTAAAGATGCAGCAGGCTCTGGAACGGCTGACGGCACCGGTAAGTTTACGCAATGCCTGGGACATCATTCTTGCCTGCAATCCCATGAAGGAATCCCCCACCTGCCCTTCAAATTCCGCTTTGGGAACAAGGGCGGCTACAGAGTCCACCACGACCACGTCCACAGAGTTGCTGCGGATCAGGGTATCGGCAATATTAAGGGCATCTTCCCCGCAGTCCGGCTGGGAGATAAGGAGGTTGTCGATATTCACCCCGATCTTTTTGGCATACTGGGGATCAACTGCATGTTCCGCATCAATGATGGCGGCTACCCCGCCTGCCTTCTGGGCATTGGCGATCACATGCATACAAAGGGTGGTCTTACCGGAGGATTCCGGTCCGTAGATCTCCACGATCCTGCCTCTGGGCAATCCCATGATCCCCAATGCAAGGTCAAGGGACAATGCTCCGGTACTGATAACAGGCACATCAATGGTGGAGGTATCCCCCAGACGCATGATGGTGCCTTTGCCATATTCTTTTTCGATCTGACCAAGGGCGATGGTCAGATTTTTTGCTCTTGCTTCCTGCGCACTGAGTGCGGCGTTCTTTGCTTCTTTTTCTGCTGCCATTTTTTTCTCCGAATCAAGGGTTCTGTGTATAAAAAGTTGTCAAAAGTTATTAAATATCCAAATCTTTCACTCCGGCGGCATGACGCTCGATGTACTCTCTTCTGGGTTCCACATCGTCGCCCATAAGGAGAGTGAACATCCTTTCCGCTTCCATAGCATCCTTCATAGTCACCTGGATCATCTTGCGGCGGGCGGGATCCATTGTGGTCTCCCAGAGCTGTTCCGGGTCCATTTCACCCAACCCTTTGTACCGCTGGATCTGCAACCCTTTTCTGCCGTTCTTTTTCACATGTTCAAAAAGTTCGGAAAGGGTATTGAGGATAAGTGTATCATCGGAATCGGTGATCTTGAAGAGGGGTGCTTCGCCATGATAAAGTTTGGAAGGATCGTAACCAGCCCGGGCAATGGCTTTCCCCAGTTCTTCACAGGCGGAGGCTTCGTAAATATCAATGACTTCGATGGCAGGATGCAATCCGCTCTTTACAGCGGGAACTTCCTGTGCTTCCCCGGAATCAGCATTTTCCCCTTCTCCTGCGGCGGGTGCAGCAGCATTTTCCAGCATACTTTCCACTGCGGGCAGGCGTTTTTCTGCTTCTTCGATGTAGGAGGATTTTTCCTCCGGAGAGTAGGTGAGTGCGGAAGTAACCGTACCATCGGTCTCATGGATAATGATCTTGGAGGTGGGGAACTTTCCATCCTTTGCCAGTCCGAAATATTTGTCGGGGTCGATCCCCAGACGGTGCAATCCCTGAATGATATGCTGACCATCCCGGACAAATTTGGAAACTGCCCCGATGTCCTCTGCGGAAAGGACTGTATTGGTATCCATTCTTTCCACAGTAAGATCGTCAGAACCGATCTCAGTAAGGAAGGCATCCAGCTGATCGTCTGTATCAATATAGGTCTCCCGGCTCTTCCGTTTCACCTTGTAAAGCGGAGGATTGGCTATATAGATGTGACCGGTATCAATAAGGGGCTTCAATTCACGGAAGAAGAAGGTCAGAAGAAGTGTACGGATATGGGAACCGTCCACGTCAGCATCTGTCATGATAACGATACGGTTGTAACGCAAGCCGGAAATATCAAAGTCGTTTTTCCCGAAACCGCATCCGATGGCAGTGATAAGGGACTGGATCTCTTTATTTTCCAGAACACGGTCGATCCTCGCCTTTTCCACATTGATAAGTTTACCGCGGATGGGGATGATCGCCTGGAATTTACTGTTTCTGCCGGTTTTGGCGGAACCGCCGGCAGAGTCACCTTCCACGATGTAAAGTTCGCACTTCTGGGGATCCCGTTCAGAACAGTCGGCAAGTTTTCCCAGAAAGGGGGAGATCCCGTTCAACGCACTCTTGCGTTCCAGTTCGCGTGCCTTTTTGGCGGCAGCGGCGGCACGGGCGGCAGTAAGGGCTTTATCCACCACCTGCTTTGCCACATTGGGATTCTCTTCCAGGAAGGTGGTAAGGGCATCATATACCACAGAGTCCACGATCCCTCTCACTTCCCCGTTGCCCAGTTTGGTTTTGGTCTGACCTTCAAACTGGGGTTCCGGCACTTTCACGCTGACCACAGCGGCAAGCCCTTCACGGGTATCGGAACCGGTCACATTGCCCTTGTCCCCTTTGATATAGTTGGCGGCACGGGCGTAATTGTTGACGGCACGGGTCAAAGCACCCTGGAACCCGGTAAGATGGGTTCCGCCTTCATGGGTATTGATGTTGTTGGTAAAGCTGAAAATATTTTCCGTGTAGCCGTCATTGTACTGCATGGCGACTTCCACGTCGATATTGTCTTTATGTTTGTGCATGTAAATGGGGGGATGCAGAACTGTCTTGTGTTCATTCAGGAACTTGACAAACTCGATCAACCCTTCCTGATAATGGAAGGTTTCTGTTCTTACTTCCTCGCCCCGTTCGTCGGTAAGAGTGATACGCACTCCCTTGTTCAGGAAGGCAAGGTCACGCAGGCGGTTGGCAAGAATATCCCATTCATAGACGGTAGCGGAAAAAATCGTTCCGTCAGGTTTGAAGGTGACAGAAGTACCGGTACTGGCGGTATTGTGCAGTTTCACCAGAGGTTCAACCGTATTGCCCCGTTCAAACTTGATACGGTGGACGAATCCATCCCGGGAGACTTCCACCACCATCCAGTCGGAAAGAGCATTCACGCAGGAAACACCCACCCCGTGAAGACCGCCGGAAACTTTATAGGAATCATGGTCGAACTTACCACCGGCATGAAGAACAGTCATAACAACTTCCACAGCAGGTTTCTGTTCTTCCGGATGCATATCCACAGGCACACCGCGTCCATCGTCCACAACAGTGATACTGTTGTCTGTATGGATCACCACGGAAACGGTGGAGGCATAACCGGCAAGGGCTTCGTCGATACTGTTATCCACCACTTCATAGACAAGGTGATGCAGTCCTCTTATACCGGTATCCCCGATATACATACTGGGGCGTTTTCTTACGGCTTCAAGCCCTTCAAGAACGGTGATACTTCCCGCATTGTACTTTTTCTTTTCCGCAGGAGGGGCTTCCGGAGTTTCCGGAGCAGGTACTGCGGCAGGATTGGTGATGTCTTCTGACATATTTTTCTCCTCTCAAACGATTCTGTATATATTCTCTGTTCACTTTTTAATAATATAATATACATGCGCACGCGCGAAAATACAATAGGAACGGAATCAGTTTTTTTGAAAAAATTACCCGGGAAAATAAAAAACTGCGACAGCCTCCCCCTCCGGAACAGGAAAGCAGAGAACACGGAAAAATGAAAATCACAGCCGGTTCCTCCCCGGTTGACGGAGAAGAAGTCAATTGACAAAACAGCTATTTTCCCACAGTTTCCACCTCTTACGGCAAAAGGAGGTCATCCTCTTCCGCAGAAAGTTCCTGCTGCTGTTTTGCCCACTCATTGACCATGGGTGTGAGAATAAAATCCTCCAGTTCCGTATCCACAGAAAAGGAATGGTCACAGAAAGGGCATCTGGTAAACGCTTCAATGTCAGACCGGTGAAGCAATTCACCACATTCCGGACAAAGCAATCCTCTTTCCAGAGACATGGTACGGGATTTGTCCAATGGAAGAAATATATTCTTCCTGCCGGCTCCTGCCGGACTCATTCCGGTATCGGGCATAATATGCTTCTCTCCTTTCAAATCATTATTGCAGAACTGTTCCGGACGGGCATTACCATAACTTCCGGTACGATACTGTATTCATGGACAAATGAAAACGAACAGAGTTCCATGAAAACTCTGTTCGTCTGATATTTTTCAGTAAAAAACGGAGCTTTTCCGTTTTCTCTCCTTACTCTTTGACAAGCTCGGGAGAATATTCCAGATAGTAGGAATACGCCATCTTTTTGAGGAAATCCACATCCAGTTTCCAGTCAAGGATCTCCGGCCCGAGGGCAGCTCTTACAGAGGAGCTGTCAAAGGTAATGCGTGTCTCAAAGTAAGGCATAAGGTCGCCGATCATCTTACGGATGAGTTTCTCATCTGCATTTTCAGCCTGAACAACTTTTGTAACACACAGATTGGGCATCTTCAGAATGCAGGACATGGCGTCTGCGATCATTACAGTACTCACCGGACTTTCCCCGGTAAGATGATACCCTTTGTTCTCCACAGGAAGAGAGAACAGCCGGGAAATGACCTTCTGCACATAGTCAATGGGAGTAAAGTAAATACGGTCGGAAAGAGGACTCTGCAATTTTACTTCACTGTCCAGAACACCGTTGGCGGGAATACCGCTTTTCGCACAGTGGTGCTTCTTCACGACCCCGAGAAACTCCATAATACGGTAGAAGGCAAGAGGTTTACGGATCCTGCCGTCAGAGAGACGGCCCACAATGATGCCGGGACGGTAAATGGTGAAAGGTATGCCGCAGGCGCGTACCAGCTTTTCCGCTTCAAATTTACTGCGTTCATAGGAGTTGTTGAAATCAACGGCATTGAGTTCATCTTCTTTCACAAGACCTTCACATTTGCCGGCGACATAAGCCGTTCCCACATAATGAAGAGCTTTGACCTGCAGTTTCTTTGCAAGATCAAGCATATTCTGTGTTCCCTGCATATTGGTTTTGAAAACAGTTCCGTTAGGATCTTTTCCCAGGTTCACATCGGCGGCACAGTGGAACATTTCATCATAAGGACCTTTCGCCACGATTTCATCCACAGGCAGATCAAGAATATTACCGTCGATCACGGTAATATGGGAGAGGACTTCATCAGCAAATCCGGGAGTCCCGTCAAATTCGCACTGCTCAATGATAGCCTTTTTCACGCGTTCTTCAGCGCTTTCGCCCCGTCCGCTTCTGCAGATAGCAGTGATCTCAACATCTTTTCTGTTGCGAAGAGTTTCTGTGACAAACGCTGCGCCTACCAATCCAGTGATTCCAGTCAGCAAGAGTTTCAAGTTACGACTCCCGTTTTAATTTTAATTTTTACGTGTTTCCGATAAAATATCAAATCGCATAAATACGCATTACATGCATAATATACTGCCATTTTATTTTTTGTCAAGATAAAACTTTATTTTTTATTTTCCGAATCTCCGGAAATATTATGTCATTTTTACTCATTTTCAATCAATTTCAAGCACAGATTTTCAAAAACAAAAATATCCGGATTTTTTTTCATTTTTTTTCATTGATATTTTTTTGTTTATGCAAGCAGACATTTCCTCCGATATGCACCGTTTTACCCGTTTTCCAGCCCTGACAGGTATGAAAATCATGCTTGAATATTTGCACCTTTGATGCTATATTAACTCAATTAGTTTTATTCAATTAATTATTTAATTATTTAACAATAAATCATTGATAACGGCTCACCAAACGCCGGAAAGGATGGAATATGTCAGAAGATATCCAGAGTCTGTTGGACAGAATCAACGCCGAAGGAGTGGAAAAAGCTGAAGCGGAAAGTGCAAAGATCATTGCCGATGCAAAAGCACAGGCAGCAAAGATCATCGCCGATGCAAAAGCACAGGCAGACAAACTTGCCGAAGAAGGAGCTGAAAAAGCCGCGGTAAATGAAATGCGCGCTAAAGAAGCCATCAAACAGGCTGCCAGGGACATTCTCATCGCCCTGAAAAGCGATCTTCTTGCCAAACTTTCCGCCGCAGTGAAAGAGTGTACCTCCGCCGCCCTTACAGAAGATGTCATGGGTAATATCATTCTTGAAATGGCAAAAGGCTATGTAAAAGATCCCCGGGCATCAGAATTGCAGCTGCTTCTTTCCCGGAAAGACGCGGAAAGCGTTGAAGCGATCCTCAAAAAAGCATTCCTTGCTTCTCTCAAAGCAAAACCTGTACTGAATTTCACGGATGATTTCAATTCCGGTCTTCAGATCTCCTTCAAAGAAAATGATGTATTCTTTGATTTCAGCGATGAAGCCCTTGCAGAAGTTCTCTGTAAATTTGTCAGTCCCAAACTTGCGGAAGTCATCAAAAACGCCTGACAACTGTGATTTCCGGACAAAAAAAAAGGAAAAATCAAAAGGTACAGGGAATAATATGAGATTGAAAAACAAGCAGTTTTTTGCGTTGAAAGCATCGTTGCCATACCTGAAATTCGGTGTCAGACCTTTTCTTTCCCGCAGCAGGTTTCTGGAATATTGCGAGGCATTCCTGGAAGAGGAGGAACTGGATTTTCTGAAAGGGTTGTCCCTTGCTGTGCCGGAAAAACTCCCGGAAGGAGATTCCTGTGAGGCGGAATATGCCGGTTATGAAACTGCACTGCGTAATGCAGTTGCCCTTGTCCGCGCAAAGAAAAAAGGGATCAGGGGAGATCTCTTTCTGCGGGAAAATACCGGAAAAGCTGCGGATGAGGATATGAGCAGTCTTATAACAGTTCTCCAGAACGCCCCCGATCCGCTGGAAAGGGAAAAAATACTGGACAAAGCCCGCTGGACGCGTCTGGAGGAGCTGGAAAATGCCCATTATGCAGATCTGGACGCATTGAGCATCTATTGCAGAAAACTTCTCATCCTTGAAAAATGGACACAGTATCAACCTGATGCAGCAGAAAAAAATCTGGACAATACTGTTATGGCACTGGAAAAAGCCGCAGAAGACCGTTCTGTATAAAAATGAAGCAAGTAATAAACAATAAAATATAAATCAAAATTCAGGAGTGAAACAAGAATATGTCAGAAACAAAAACAGGACATATTACCGGGATCAACAGCAACCTTCTGACCGTGGAATTTGATACTTCCGTGGAACAGAACGAGGTGGCTTATGCCCTTCTGGGGGATCTCAAGCTGAAAGCAGAGGTCATCCGTGTAAGAGGAAAAAAAGCAGACCTTCAGGTATTTGAAAGTACGGAAGGACTCAAAGAAGGCGACAAAGTGGAATTTACCGGAGATCTGCTCTCCGTGGAACTGGGGCCGGGACTTCTCGCCCAGGTTTACGATGGTCTCCAGAATCCTTTGAACGAACTGGCGGAAAAAGCCGGATTCTTCCTGAAACGGGGGATTTATCTTGACCCGCTGGAAGATTCCTCCACATGGGATTTCACCCCCATAGCCAAAGTCGGCGATAAAGTACATGCCGGCGACAGACTGGGCAGTGTTCCAGAAGGGATCTTCACACACTATATCATGCTGCCTTTTGCTTTCAGAGGCACTTGGGAGGTAGTGAAAATCGTTCCTGCCGGGACATACAGACTGCGGGAATGTATCGCCGTAGTCCGTAATGAAAACGGTGTGGAACGGGAAGTCACCATGACACAGAAATGGCCGGTGAAAGTCCCCATTTCCTGCTATAAGGAAAAACTTCTCCCCACAGAATCCATCACCACCCAGCAGCGGATCATTGATACCTTCTTCCCGGTGGCACAGGGCGGCACATTCTGTACTCCCGGACCTTTCGGTGCCGGAAAAACCGTTCTTCAGCACGCCATAAGCCAGCATGCGGAGGCGGATATCGTGATCGTTGCCGCATGCGGGGAACGCGCAGGGGAAGTTGTGGAGATCCTGCGGGAATATCCGGAACTGACCGACCCCCGTACCGGCCAGAGTCTCATGTCCCGTTCTGTGATCATCTGCAACACCTCCTCCATGCCGGTCGCCGCCCGTGAAGCATCTGTCTATACGGCTGTGACCATTGCAGAATACTACCGTCAGATGGGTTTGAACTGTCTGCTGCTTGCCGACTCCACCAGCCGCTGGGCACAGGCACTGCGTGAAATGTCCGGGAGACTGGAAGAGATCCCCGGGGAGGAAGCCTTCCCCGCCTATCTGGAATCCCGTATTGCAGGATTCTATGAACGCGCCGGACTTGTGGTTCTCAATGACGGAAGCAAAGGCTCTGTCACCATCGGAGGTTCCGTAAGTCCCGCCGGAGGAAACTTTGAAGAACCTGTCACCCAGGCGACCTTGAAGGTTGTGGGAGCATTTCTTGGCCTTTCCCGTGAAAGATCCAGTGCAAGAAGATTCCCTGCCATCCATCCTCTGGATTCCTGGAGCAAATACAAAAGTATCGTGGATGCAAAAAAACTTGCAGAAGCAAGAAATATCCTGCGCCGGGGCCATGAAGTGGATCAGATGATGAAAGTCGTCGGGGAGGAAGGAACAAATATCGACGACTTCGTTCTCTATCTCAAGAGCGAATTTCTGGACTTTGTTTATCTGCAGCAGAACACCTTTGATGAGGTGGATGCGGCAACAAGTCAGGAGCGTCAGATCTACATGTTCGATCATATCTCCTCCATCCTTGCACAGAAATTTGTCTTTGATGACAAGGAACAGGCACGCCGTTACTTCCTTGAACTGCGTCTTATCCTTACCGATATGAACTATGCCCCCTTCAAAGAAGAGGAATTCAAAGTTCTTGAACAGAAAATGAATGAAAAGATCAGCGAAAGGGCGGAAAAAGATGCGTAAAGTATATCACAATATCATTCAGATCGCCGGAAATGTTATCACTGTGGAAGCGGACAATGTGGCATATAATGACCTTGCGGAAGTTTCTTCCGGTGACGGAAATACCTCTCTTGCCCAGGTGATCCGTATCCAGGACGGAAAAGTCTATCTTCAGGTCTTTGCCGGTTCCAGAGGGATCAGTACCAATGACGAAGTGCGTTTTCTCGGTCATCCCATGAAAGTATCCTCCTCCGCCGATCTTCTGGGAAGAGTGTTCACCGGTTCCGGAGAACCCCGTGACGGACGCCCCGCCATCCATGATGATCTCATCAATATCGGAGGCCCTTCCGTCAATCCGGCAAAGCGTATCATCCCCCGGAACATGATCCGTACAGGAATCCCCATGATCGACGTATTCAATACTCTGGTGGATTCCCAGAAACTGCCCATCTTCTCTGTGGCAGGGGAACCCTACAACGAACTTCTCGCCCGTATTGCCATGCAGGCGGAAGTGGATGTGATCATTCTGGGCGGTATGGGGCTGAAACATGACGACTACCTTGCCTTCCGCAATACTCTGGATGAACACGGGGCATTGTCCCGTTCCGTACTCTTTATCCATACAGCCTCCGACCCGGTGGTGGAGTGTCTGCTTGTACCGGATATGTGCCTTGCCGTAGCGGAAAGCTATGCTTTGCAGAATAAAAAAGTATTGGTCCTTCTTTCCGATATGACCAACTTTGCCGATGCCCTTAAAGAAATTTCCATCACCATGGAACAGATCCCCTCCAACCGCGGATACCCCGGTGACCTTTACAGTCAGCTTGCCGCCCGTTATGAAAAGGCGGTGGACTTTGATGATGCCGGTTCCATCACCATCCTTGCCGTTACCACCATGCCCGGGGACGATGTGACCCATCCCATTCCCGACAATACAGGATACATCACGGAAGGACAGTTCTATCTGCGTAACGGAAGGATCGAACCTTTCGGATCGTTGAGCCGTCTGAAACAGCAGGTGAACGGCAGAACCAGAGCCGACCACCGTGTGATCATGGATACCATGATCCGTTTCTATTCCGATTTCAAGGAAACTCTGGAAAAGCAGTCCATGGGATTCAGAATGAGTGCCTGGGACAGCAAACTCCTCAAATTCGGAAAACTCTTTGAAGAAAAGATGATGGATCTTTCCGTAAACATTCCGCTGGAAGAAGCTCTGGATCAGGGCTGGCAGATCCTTGCAGAATGTTTTGATGCTACCGAAAGCGGGATCAAAACCGACCTTATCGAACAGTTCTGGCCCAAAAAATAATCTCCGGAGCTTTTATGGCAAAGATCAAATATACAAAAATGGCACTCAAGCAGGAACGGGATTCTCTGGCACAATACACCCGTTTTCTGCCTACATTGCAGCTGAAAAAACAGCAGCTGCAGCTGGAGATGCGTAAATGTCTGGAAAGGATCGCCTCCAACGAGGAGCAGGAAAAAGCCCTTGTGGACTCCATGGATGCCTGGAAGCTCCTTTTCGGTAATACGGAAGAGTGCAAAATGTTATCTCAATATGTAAAAAAAGAGAAGATCGAAACGGAAACACTCAATATTGCCGGAGTGGAAGTCCCCAATTTCAAAGGGGTGATTTTTGAAGAAAAAGAAATGGATCTTTTTTCCACACCGCTTTGGTATGATGATGCCGTTTCCGCGTTGGAAAATATCGTACGGATCAGAGCGGAACGGGAAGTCATCCGCAGACAGTATGACCTTATTGCAGATGAATTGCGTGTCACCACCCAGAGAGTCAATCTTTTTGAAAAGGTGAAGATCCCGGAATGTAAAGAAAATATCCGTGCTATCAACATCTATCTGGGGGATGCGTTCACCGGCAGTGTTGCCCGTTCCAAGATCGCCAAGAAAAAACTTCAGGAGGCGGATGCACAATGATTATCGAAATGAAAAATGCTGTCATCCTCACTCTGGCAAAAGAGAAACTTTCCGTACTGGAAAAGTTGAGACACCTGGGGGTCATGCACATCAAAAGTTCTTTCAGGAAAGAATCCACGGATGCTTCAAAACTGGAAAATGACCTGAAAGAAGTGGAAAAACTCCTTTTCCTTTTTGCTTCTGCAAAAGCAAAAGGGTGTTTTACAGAGGAGATGAGCGGGGAAGAGATCAGTAAAGAAGCACTTGCTCTTCTGGAAGAAAAAGAGCTTCTTTCCGCAAATCTGGAAAAAATCCTTCAGCAGATCGAAAAATTGCGTCCCTGGGGAGATTTCCATTTTGCGGAAGTGAAAAAACTGGAAGAAAAGAATATCCATATATACTTCTGCAGCTGTTTGCAGAAGGAATTTGACCGTCTTTCCCTTCCGGAAAAGGCAGCAGTATCCCTTGTGAGCAAACTGGGTAAAACCCTGTATTTTGCGGTAATCACACAGGAAAAAGTTGCTTCTGAACTTCTGCCTCTTGTTCCCGCATTGCCGGAAACGTCCTTGCATATTCTGGAAGAACAGGCTTCTTCCCTGCAGGAAAAAATAAAGGGGAACGATAAAAGATTTGCTGTTCTTTCCCTTGCGGCGGACAAAGTTGCCGCATACGCCAAACGCCTTGTCTCTGATCTGGAATTTTTACAGGCAAGAGATTCCATGCTCTCTTCCGGTAAAGTCTGCTGCGTGACAGGATATGTTCCTGTGACAGCTCTGGATGCCTTGAAAGAGGCGGCAAAGGAAAATGCCTGGGTATTGCGGATCGAAGATGTGGAAGAAGAGGATACCGGAGTTCCCACATACATACAGAAACCCGCCTGGATGAAACTCATTGATCCCCTTTTCGACTTTATAGGGATCACGCCCGGATACAGGGAAACAGATGTAAGTTTATTTTTCCTTCTGGCATTTCCGGTATTTTTCGGGCTTCTCATCGGCGATGCCGCTTACGGTATCATGTTCATGGCAACGGCATTTCTCTGCAAATACCTTTTCCGGAAAAGCAAAAAAGCGCAACTGCCGCTGAATCTGTTGATATTGCTCTCCTCCTTCTCCATTCTGTGGGGATTGCTTACAGGGACATGTCTGGGACTGCCCAGAGAGAAACTGCCCTTCTTCATGCAGGGGCTGGATTTCTTTGCCGCTCCCACAAAGAGTGCATTGGGATGTGCCATAGCGGATAAATACGGACTCAAAAAGGTGGATGGGGAACTTACCAACCGTTTCACCCAGTTTATCTGTTTCTTCATTGCGGCAATTCATCTTATTTCCGCAAGACTTTACAGAACCTTCCTGGAGTGGCCCTCCTGGAGA
>JAFVRL010000313.1 GCA_017504325.1 Lentisphaeria bacterium
AAAACGGTATTGAGGATAAAAAAACTGCTTTTTTTTCATTTTATGCTTGAAATACTTTCTTTACGGATTAAAATTTAAATACAGATGCTGTTTTTTACCTGCGACAGGTGTCCGGGGCAGCAAAACATGAAATAAAACGGGGGAGATTACAAAGGTCATTAAAAAATGTTGACTTTTGATAAATATCACCTCAAAAATGGAGTAGTTCCAAATGACTGAATTCAAGCTGTCTGCTTTGTTCTTTCAGTACCGATGGATGATCTTGCTTTCTGCGATCACAGCCGCTATTTTTTCCTGTCTGGGTCTCACCATGCCGCTTCTTATGAAGTTTGTCATTGACCGGGTGATCCCCCATAAGGATTATGGTTTCTTTTTCCTGCTTGCTGTTATCATGGTAGCTGTCTATACTTTACGTATCATCATGCGTATTGTATGCGGTTATCTGGGAACATTCACGGTTACAAGAGGATTGTTGGATGTGCGTCAGAGGATCTTCAAACATCTGCAGAGCCTTTCTCTGCGGTTTTATGAAGAGTACCGTACAGGAAAGCTTATTTCCAATGTTATAAGCGATGTGGCACTTCTTCAGGGACTTATCGGACTTTCCATTGCCTGGATCACAGAGTTTTTCACCATGGGATTGATCACTTTTGCAGTATTTTTCCTTAACTGGAAACTTGGTCTTATTGCCATGTGTGCTTTGCCGCTGCACTTTGTAAACTTCTATTTCTCCAATAAAAGATTGAGAAAGACTTCCAGGGAGCTGCAGGAAAAGATGTCGGAAATTTCTGCCAACCTTGCGGAAACCATCAATGGGATCAAAGTTGTAAAATCTTTTTCAAAGGAACGCAGTGAATGCCGGCATTTTTTCAGTAACATGAGACCGACTCTGGATCTTGCCATTAAACTCAATTTGCAGAACAATCTGTGTTACGGAGCATTTGATGCTCTCACTCTTGTCACTTACCTTACCATTATCGGCTGCGGGATCTCCATGGCGGGAACAGCAGATTTTACAGTAGGGGATTTTGTTGCATTCTATACTTACATCGGACTTCAGATCGGTCCCATTAACGCTCTTGCCGCCCAGATGAATACACTTTCCCAGGGACTTGCCGGAGCGCAGAGAATTATGAAGTTATTGAAGGTGATCCCGGAGATCAAGGATTCTCCCAATGCAAAAACAGCCAAACCCTTCAAAGGGGAGATCGTTTTTGATCATGTATCTTTCAAATATGCGGATGCTCCTGTACTGAAAGATTTTTCATTGACCATCAAACCCGGTCAGAAGGTGGCTCTTGTGGGACACTCCGGCTGCGGAAAATCCACTATCGGAAATCTGGTGTTGCGTTTTTATGATGTTTGTGACGGGGCGATCCGTATTGATGACAAAGATATCAGATCCTTCACTCAGGATTCCTACCGCAACCAAATTGGTGTGGTGTTGCAGGAGCCTTTCCTTTTCAGCGGTTCTATCAAAGATAATCTTGCTTACGGGAAACCGGATGCCACAATGGAAGAGATCGAAGAAGCTGCAAGAGTGGCAAATGTGGCGGAATTTGTAGAAAAACTGGAAAATGGCTATAACACCACTATCGGTGAAAACGGAGCCACTCTTTCCGGCGGACAGAAACAGCGTCTTGCCATTGCCCGTGCTGTGCTGAAAAATCCGGGGATCCTTCTTCTGGACGAAGCTACCAGTGCCTTGGATACAGTATCTGAAAAACTGGTGCAGCAGGCATTGGATTCCCTTATGGAAAACCGTACCACCATTATTATTGCCCACCGTCTTTCCACCATCCGCAATGCGGATATGATCGTGGTACTGAAAGATGGCGTGATCGCCCAGAAGGGAACACATGAAGAGCTTATGGAGCAGGAAGGAACCTATAAAGATCTTTATGAAACCCAGCGTAAAGCTGCTACCGAGGAAGACGGGGAAGAAAATAACATGAATAATAACAGTCATATCTTCTATCAGCAGCATCCCAGAGCATTGGAACTGGAAAGAACCGCCAAGAAACGCTGGACAAAGTAAAAATACCGGTCAGGTAAAGTAACGAAAGGTTTATAACATGGATTTTCTTGAGATAATGAGAGAAAGAAAAAGCTGCCGGGCGTATGATCCAAGTAAAAAGGTCACAAGGGAGGAACTTCTGAAGATCGTTGAGGCGGGAAGACTTACTCCCAGCGGATGCAACTCCCAGCCCTGGAAATTTATCGTGGTGGATTCCCCGGAAGCGAAAGAAAAACTTTGTGACGCCCTTGTATTGGAAAATAATGTAAGCGGTGCCCCCTGGCGGCATCAGGTTCCTGCTTTCATCCTTTTTGTGGAACAGAAGGCAAAAGTCATGCAGTGTGTTGTGGATCATTACGGAAACACGCAGAGATTTGCACAGGGGGATCTGGGAGCAGCCTGTATGAATATGTGTCATCAGGCATTTTCCATGGGACTTTCCACTTGTGTTATCGGTATGAATGACCAGAAAAAGATGGAAAAATATTTCGGTATTCCGGAAGGCAATGAAGTACGGCTTGTTCTTGCCATCGGTCACAGTGCGGAAAAATCTTCCTTTGCTAAAGTACGCAAAGAGTTGAAGGAAGTCTGTTCTTTCAATTTCTGGGAATAAATACCGGTTAAAAATTTATTTTACCGGAATAAAAAGGGGATGTTGCAAAACCTCATAAAAGGTTGCAAATCCCCTGTTTTTTTGTATAAATTTTTATTTACTGTCGAAAAAATCAGCAATCTTGAATTTATACAACAAT
>JAFVRL010000314.1 GCA_017504325.1 Lentisphaeria bacterium
GATATGCTGTTGGCGGTAAGACAGATTAACGAGAGTTTCCGGCAGTTCCGGAAGAAAACAAAAACAAAATAAAAGATCAGTAAGGTGAACCGAAAATGGTCAGAATCAGACTGAAAAAGACAGGCGGTAAGAACTGGATCAGTTTCAGAGTCGTAGTTTGCGACATCCGTTCCTCCCGCGATGGCTACATGGTGGAAGAACTGGGTTTCTATGATCCCCGTCAGAGCAATGAAAAGATCGATGTTGAAAGAGTTGAGTACTGGATCTCCAAAGGAGCCCAGATGTCCGAAACTGTTGCAGACATCTACAAACGCGCCAAAGAAGGCAAATCCAAAGTCCGCGGCGTGGCAGATCCCTATACAAAGAAAAAGAATTTCAAAGCTGACAAGGAAGCTGCTGAGGCATAAGATCTTCCGCGAGGAAAAGATTATGCAGAACACGGCATGTGACGAATTGGAGAATGTCGTAAAGTTCTGTGTGTCTCAAGCAAGCTCTCTTGAACAGAGTTATCTGGAGAGCAAAAATGCTGTTTGAAGCAATAAAAAAACTGTTTTGCGCAGACAAAAAAGCTGCGGAGAACAGTAAAGTGGAACACGGCAGAAGCTGTGCCTGCAAAAGCATGGATAAAAAAGATGCTTCTGCAAGCAATGTAAAACTCAGTGACCTGGAAGACTTTGTCTCTTACGTTGTGAAAAATCTTGTGGATGCCCCGGAAGAAGTCAAAGTTGAAACTGTCGTTGAGAACAATGCCAAGACCATCCGTATCAGTTGCCGGAAAGATGATACCGGCAAGATCATCGGTAAAAAAGGTAAAACGATCATTGCTCTGCGTGCGCTGGTGGCGGGAGCCGCCGGAAGAATGCAGGACAGGGTCAGTGTTGAGGTGGCGGACTGAGCTTGCATTTTGACATAATCACTCTTTTCCCCGATGTTTTCTTCGGGCCGCTTTCGTCCAGTATAGTGGGCAGAGCAGTGAAGAAAGGTATCGTGGAAATAGAAGCTGTCAACCTGAGGGATTACACCCATGACCGTCATCAGACGGTGGATGATAAACCTTTCGGCGGCGGTCCCGGCATGCTGATGAAGCCGGAACCGTTGTTTGAGGCGGTGGAGGCCCTCAGGAAGGAAAATACGAAGGTCATATTAACCGGACCCAGAGGTGTGAAGTTCAACCAGAAACTGGCGAAGGAATTGGCCAACGAGGATCATTTGATCATAATTTGCGGCCACTACGAAGGAGTGGATGAACGCGTCAGGGAACATTTGGCGGATATGGAGATCTCCATAGGAGACTACATTTTGACCAGCGGGAATCTCCCCGCCATGGTGATCTGCGACGCAGTTACAAGACTTCTTCCCGGAGCGCTGGGGTGTGAGGAATCGGATGATGATGAATCCTTTTCCACAGAAGACGGCGTATTGGAATACCCCCAGTACACCAGACCTGCCCGGTTCCGTTCCTGGGATGTTCCGGAGATTTTGATTTCCGGGGATCACGGGAAGATCGAAAAGTGGAAACGGGAACAGGCGATCAAAGAGACCTTGAAAACAAGACCCGACATCATGGAAAAAATTGAAAATCAACATAAAAACGGAGGAATAAAATGAACCCTGTGATTGACAAAATCGAAAAGGCACAGTGCACAAACAACGTTCCCGAATTCGAGATCGGTGATACTGTGAAGGTTTACAACAAGATCGTGGAAGGCTCCACCGAACGTATCCAGCTTTTCACCGGTGTGGTCATTGCCAAGAAAGGCAGCGGAATCCGTGAAATGTTCACAGTCCGCCGTGTCTCCTTCGGTATCGGCGTGGAAAAGATTTTCCCTGTCCACAGTCCCCGTATCGACAAGATCGTTGTTGACCGCAAAGGCCGTGTCCGTCGTGCAAAACTCTACTATCTGCGCGACAAGATCGGTAAGAGTGCCAAGGTCAAAGAGAAAAAGTTTGTGCCTGTTGACAAATAAGATGTCAAAGCGTATGAACAGTGACAGTAACGGTTCTGCCGCTTACATGTCATGTGAAGATAAACTCCTTTCCCATGAGATTCTTTTATGGGAGAGGGGTTTTTCTTTTGCAGGCGGTATAGATGAAGCGGGAAGAGGATGTATGGCAGGCCCGGTGGTGGCGGCGTGTGTCATTTTTACAGACAGGAACAGGATCCCTGCCGGTCTGAACGATTCCAAAAAACTTTCTCACACGCAAAGGATGCAGTTACGGGAAAGACTGCTTGCAGAACCCTCTGTGCGGTATGCCGTTTCCGAGGTGAGTGCCAATGAGATCGACCGCATCAATATTTTGAAAAGCACATGGAAAGCGATGGCGGAAGCGGCAAAGGCTCTGCCGGAACTTGAGTACATCCTTGTAGATGGAAATCCGGTAAAGGGGCTTCCTGTGCCATCAGAAAATCTTGTAAAAGGGGATGCCTTATCTGCCAGTATTGCTGCGGCAAGTATTCTGGCAAAGACCCACCGGGATCTTCTGATGGTGGAAGCGGCAAAGGCATTTCCCCGGTACGGTTTTGAGATCCATAAAGGGTATTGTACGAAACTGCATAATGAAATGCTGAAAAAATATGGTCCCTGTCCCCTGCACCGGATGAGTTATGCTCCTGTCCGGCAAATCCTTTTTGAACAGGGATTTGAACAAGGGGAACTTTTCTGAAAATCCAGCATAAAAAAATCCGGCATAATGTGCCGGCAGGGGCTTGAATTTTCCGCATTTTTGTATATAATATATCCCTTGCAGTTCAGAACAGCATGATTTTCTGAACAAAAAAGAGCTGCTGAAAGTAAAAATAAAAATTGTAACATACAGATCCCGGAGATGATAAAGATGGCAAATCCGGTATTTTTAACTGTTTGAATCAATGATTCAATAAATATTATTCATTTGAGAAAGGGAAAAACATGAAAAAACTTTTAA
>JAFVRL010000315.1 GCA_017504325.1 Lentisphaeria bacterium
TCTTTTTATAAAAAGGAACACGAAATGGGAAACCTCAGAAAAAAACGTCGTAAAAAAATCGCTCAGCACAAACGCAAAAAATTGCTGAAGGCACAGCGTCACAAGACCAAGTAAGCAGGAAATCCTGCTGAATATCCGGGAGGGAAGATCTCCCTTCCGGAGATCTTTTCCCTGTTGCTGAATCGTTCAGAATTTTTTTTGATGGGGGAATCAATATGTTGAATCGTTGGAAAATCAAAGCGGCCGCCGGACTTCTGTCTTGCGGATTTTTTTTATTTTCAGGGGATGTGACAAGTGATTCCCTGCCCCCGGCTGAAAGCAGAAAACTTTCTCCGGGAAGTCTCCCCCTTTCTCCGGAGGAGGAAAAGCGTCTTGTCAATGAAACAGACTATGCGTTCCTTTTTTCCCGGCTCGCCAAAAAAGATCCCCGGAAAAGCATAGCTGATACAGAACTTGAAAAACTCCTGACCGTTCTGGAAAAAGAACCGGCCAGCACTTTTCTTGTAATATCGGCAATTATGGAATACAAAAAACTTTCTGTCAAAGAAAAGAAAAAAAACTTTGCGGAAAAGTTTGAAAAAATCGCCGGGAAGCATCCGGAAGCCTTCTCTCTTGTCAGTGCCGCAGCAGACATATTTTCTGAACTTGGCAGCAAAGAAACTTCTGCAGTTCTTCTGCAGAAAAGCGTATCCCTTCTTCTTACGGAAAAAGATGCGGAAAAAAAAGCAGAATATCTGAAAAAAGAAAAAAAAGAATATGCTCTTTATATTTTCCGCTGCTTTGCCAGACTTCTTACAGAAAAAAAAGAATACGGTAAAGCCGCAGCATTTCTTCAGGAGACATTTGAAAAAGATCTCTTCTGCAGTGATCCTGTTCTGCGGCAGTATCTCATGCTGAACAATTTTTATCTTCTGGAAAATGCAGATGATCAAAAGGCAAACAAACTCTTTTTCTGGCAGCCCACCAACAGGGAAAAAGCGGAAAAAGCCTTTGCGGAAAGTGTGGAAGAATATAAAAATATTCTGAAGAAGATGCACCGGGAAACTAAAAGTATCAACCTCCCCCTGCACAACATCGCTTTTCAGATCTTGTCCCGCAGTAAACGATATAAAGAACTGCCTCTATCCATCCTTCTTTCGGAACTGCTTGCCGGGAAGGAAAATCCCCGGCTTGCCCTGTTATTTCTTGCGGATCATTTTGCCATTCATCAGAATGAAGCAAATTCTGCAAGGATATGGAAGAGATTGCTGGAGCTTCCCGGTTTTCCTGTAAACAGCACCCCTTTCCTGATCCATGCGCTGAAATCATCCCGTTCAGGCAATTTTACGGAGGCGGTCAAGGCGCAGGAAAAAGCGTATATATGTGAACCGCATGATCCGCGTATTGCTCTTACTCTTGCCCGTATGTATATGCAGGCGGAGAAAAAAGAAAAAGCATATAAAATACTGGAAAGCTTTTTTCCCGATCCGGAAGCATTGCATCTGGCTGCCGGCTTCAGAATGCATGACAATGAAACAGGAAAAGCTCTTCAGTTGTACCTGCGTCTGGATGAACTTATGGCACGGAAGGTCTTTCCCCCGCCCGGCGAAAAGGATAAAAAAGTTCCTCTTACCAAAAATGGCGAACTTCTTTCCACCTTCATCACCCGTCAGCTCCAGATCGCTCTTTGTGCAGAAAAACTTTCCCGGTATGATCTTCTGGAAAAACATCTGAAAAAGATCCTTGCCGCCGATCCGGGCAATAGCACAGCTCTGAACTTTTTTGGATACAGTCTTGCCCAGCGGAACAAAAATCTTCCTTTTGCGGAACAGCTCCTCCTTCTTGCGTTGGAAAAAGAACCCTCCAATTATGCTTTTCTGGATTCCCTTGCCTGGATAAAATACCGGAAAAAAGAGTATAAAGAAGCAAAAAAACACATATTGAAAGCTATTGAAAATGCCGGTCAGGATGTGGATATGGTCATCTATGACCATGCCGGGGATATTTTTTATGCATCCGGAGAAATACTGAAAGCAATAAAATACTGGGATCTGGCATTGAATACCTACTCCAATGAGGTCAATATAGATCAACTCCTTGAAAAACTGGCTCTTGCCCGGAAAAAAACAGCGTCGGATACACATAAAGGAAGTACCGGAAAATGAAGAAGGCAGTGACAGAACCATTGTATAATCCATTTCCTGAAGAAATCAAAGTTCTGGGAGTTCCGGCTCCTGCCTCCGGCGTAGATAAAAAAAGGCTCGCAGAGGCCCTGAAAACAGCAGAACATTTCGGACTCGAAGTCAAATTGGGTAATTTTCATACAGCCCCGCCGGGAGAAAAATATTTTTCCTGCGATGTGCCTTACCGGATAGAGGAGATGAATACTTTTATCCATGACGGGCAAATCGATATGATCCTTTGTGCCAGAGGCGGTTACGGTTCTGCCTATTTACTGCCCCATCTGGATTATGAAGCATTGAAAAAAAGAAAACACCCATTGATGCTGGGAGGGTTCAGCGATATCACCGCTTTACATCTGGGACTGCTGGCAAAAAATATTCCCGGCGGGATCGCCTGTCCCATGTTCGGACACCTGGGAGATATTGCCCGTCACAGACCGACAGCTCTTTCCATGAAAAAAAGCATGATTTCTTTCATAAAAATGGGAGATCTTCTTACAAATTTTTCACCGGAAAAAACAGAAAAACTTCCTTCCGGTCTCCAATGGAAAAAAATGTACTCCTTAAAATATTCTTTCGGGAAAGAGGGGAGATTTGTTCCTGTAACAGCTCCTCTTGTTCCGGCAAACCTTACATTGCTTACCCGTCTGTGTTCCACGGAATATTTCCCTTCTCTTGCCGGAAAACTGCTTCTTGTGGAAGATGTGGGCGAATATCCCAGAAAAATAGATTTTTCTTTTTTACAGCTGCATCTGACCCGTATTCTGGAAAAATGCGCAGGGATCCTTCTGGGACAATATACTTCCTGCGGCTCTCCCGGGGAACTGGCAAGCATCTTCAGAAGAGCATCAGAAATGTGTGGAAGACCTTTTTACGGCTTTGTGCCTTTCGGACATGGCAAACATACCCATTCCCTTATCTGCAACGAACCATGCCGGATCACGGAAAACGGTGAA
>JAFVRL010000316.1 GCA_017504325.1 Lentisphaeria bacterium
GCTCAATGCTATGACTTTATCATAAAAACCATTCAACGGACAATGATTCCTGAAATGATTTTCCTCTATTTTTTCGATCTGGTGAAAATGAAAGCCGTTGAAGGGAAGAGTTTTTTCAGCATAGAAATCACTCATATACTCATGGATGGAAAAGGGGACATTGTTCCGGCAATGACCTATATCACAATGAAAACCGATCTTTTCGCAGGAGGTGACATTTCTCAAATGATTGATCCAGGAGGAACATTCCCGGATGGTACAGCCGTATTTACGGATATGATCCTCCCATTTTTTATGATAGGTATGCAGATTCTCTATACCGATGGTGATACCCTTTTCCATAAGCGGAGCAAGGAGCTTGACAAAATTTTCTGTAAGAAGCTGTTTTTGTGACGGAAATTCCGCAGCAGTTACTGCCGGCATGTGCAAGGTGACTCTTTCGCATTTCAATTCCAAAGCCGCTTTTACAGCCTGTGCCAGTTCACACTCTTCCGTTTTACTGTCGGGCCGGAGATCCGGCAGATGTAATGAAAGAAGCCGTCCGCCGTTATTTCTCCATTTTTCCACAGCGGCAAAGAGTCTGCTGCTCATACCGTCCAGTGCGCCGTATCGCAATTCCACACAAGGAATTGAGAGAAGAGCTGCCGCTTCAAGCGATTCCAATACCTCCCACATACAGGAGATCCCCAGACAGTTCCGGAAAGAGCGTTTTTCCTCTTCAGGCCACCGGCAGGGATCCATATTTTCCAGAACATACTCTTCCATTTTCCAGAAGCCGTCTTTCTGCTGTTCCACAATACGGAATGCAGGAGGTCCGCCGGAGGCTTTGTCCGGATCAAGCCCCCGCATGGTATAAACGCCATCCTGATGCACATGTCCGCAGATCACACAACTGACAGCATGGCGTTTTACTGCTTCATAAAATATTTTGCGTGCTTCTTCCTGCCACATATCCGGAGGATAATGAGAACAGAGAAGAAAAGACGCCTTTTCCGGCAGAGCGGCAAGAAGCTGAATATCTTTTGAACATACTTTTGATGAACTGCTGTCCAGCAGCAGAACAGGAAGATTTGCCGGAGGCGGGATCCTCTGGGCTTCCATCGCTTTTTCTTCATTGCTTCTTGTTTCCGCATTGCCGGTTGTGGAATAAAAGGGCAGGGGGCTTTCCGCAAGAAGACCTTTCAATAAAGCGGTCTGTGCTTCTGTTCCGCTTGCTGTAAGATCTCCGGTCCCGATAATGGCATCCACTTTGGCTTCCTCTGCTTTTTTCAGTACAAAAGGAAGAATCTTTTTATAAGTGAGTGATTCCGGATTGTTTGTCAGATGCAAATCCCCTATTACAGCAAATTTCATACAGGATACCTTTCCTTCAGTCTTTTTTCTCACTGCCTGAAATAAACGAGATCGCTCCTGTGCCGTTTTCAAGCAGAAGCACAGGAATATGGTCTTCCTTCAGACAAAACTGCCCCGGTTTATCCGCAGAAAGGTCCAGCCATACACGGGAACGGAATCCCTTTTGTTCCGGTACACAGATCAAAGGAACTGTAAAGAAATCACATGCCACACGCATGTGGATGCTTTTTCCTTCCTTTTTTGCCATTGCCGGATATGCTTTGATTTTCTGCACAGACAGCCATTCAAGCAGAATACGGATTTTTTCTGTTCTGTCGCCCTGTAACTCCTTTGCCTTCCTGAAAAGATATTCCAGTTTCCTGCCGGGAGAAAAACTGCTGTCCGGTTGCGGACACACCGGGATCTTCAGAGGTTTCTTTTTCAGTCGGTCCGAAAGGATCTTCCCCAACTCCTGCCAGGAGGACAGCCCGGAAGCATAAAACCTGATCCTGTCATCCCCGGCAGGACTTTTCCATCCTTTTATCGCGTCCAGTATATAGGAATTCTGCCACAATTTCTTCATCAGGGGAAGTCTGCCCAGATACGGTGGAGTCATCCCGTGACTGATCCGGATGTTTCTTGTATAAGCGATCGTCAGATATGTCTTTTCCACGGGAAACGGATGATCTATAAAGAGTTCAAGAAAAAACTCTTCCCGTTTCCGGGCAGGAAGAATACGGGAACTTTTCAATATGAAAAGAGATTTTTCCGGAAGAAACAATTTTTCCGGATTATTGGCATCTTTGTAAAATCCTCCGGGGAAGAACTGTTCCACATAGAACTTTTCCGGCAGGGGACAGGGAAAGGAAGTTAATTTCTTCCTGATATAAAATTCTTTCGCTTCTGCTATTTTACAGGAATAGTCGCTGTAGATCTCTATGGTGATCTCCTGCCGGGTGCAGACAATATCCCGTTCCGGATATTTTTCTGATATTTTCCTGCCGGAATCCAGTCTTTTTATTATCTCTTCTCTGCCGGGGCGTACATATACCGTATTGTTGTGCCTGACCGGTGCCGCAAAAAGATCCGGGGAGAAAAAAAGAAGACCGGCAGAAATGGGAAAAAGACAATATATATGGAACAGACAGTATTTCAGAAAAAACAGCTTGAGCAGCATGAGGATCTCCCCCGATCAGTATTTTTTCATCATCGCAGTATAAGTGCCGTAATAACGTCCGGATGTATTTCTTCTGCTTTTCTTTCTGCTGCCGGCACTTTCCCCGGATTTGTATCCTGTATTTCCACTGTCGTGCCGGGATACTTTTTCCCCGCTTTTTTCCAGTTCCGTTTTTTTATTGTTTGTACCGGAATGATTCCGGGATCTTCTGGCTTCTTTCGCTTTCCGTTCCGCCTCCCACAGTTTGATCTTTGCTGCAAGTACCCGTTTTTCTGCAAGATGTCTCCTTGCATCGTAAAGATTGAGGGGGACATCCGGCGGAACACACCAGTAACGCAGAGTCTTCCCGGCAATGTTCCGGAAATAGGGGCCTGCCACACTTCCTCCGTAACTGCTTTTGCCTGAAGGCTCATCCGCTGTGACCAGAAGGACAAGACGGGGATTGTCTGCCGGGACAAAGCCCACAAAAGAGGCTATGTGATGTCTGCTGGAATATTTACCGTTGATGACCTTCTGGGCTGTACCTGTTTTTCCTGCAACATGATATCCCCGTATGGCTGCCTGTGCGGCAGTTCCTCCGGGTTCAGTGACAAGTTTCATCATATCCACGATCTCCCGGTGGGTCTCTTTTCTTCTGTAAATGCTTTTTACCGCCGGACGGGGGATTTTATGTACTTTGCCGTCTGCGGTGACAAAACGGTCAAGAAGGCGCAGTTTCACCGGATGCCCGCCGTTGGCAAGCATACAATACCCCCGTACAAGCTGAAGCGGGGAAGCTGCCATAC
This sequence comes from Lentisphaeria bacterium, assembly GCA_017504325.1. Taxonomy (GTDB): domain Bacteria; phylum Verrucomicrobiota; class Lentisphaeria; order Victivallales; family UBA1829; genus RGIG5327. Next base: position 3,295 of record JAFVRL010000316.1, read on the forward strand.
CATGTCCTATGGGAATCCGGGTGAGAGATACTTTCGCCCATTTTTCCACATTCCGGTAGAGCCCTTTGGATTCGTAAGGCAGCTGCAGTCCGGAATATTGTCCGAAGCCGAAAGACCGCAGAGTATCATCCACTGCATATTTGCCCATCAATACAGCAATTTTTGCTGTTCCGATGTTGCTGGATTGCTTGATGATCTCTTTTACGGATGCCTTACCGATTCTATGATCATCCTTCAACGGATGTCCACCGTAACGCCATCTGCCGTTTTCACAATCAAATACTGTATCCGGTGTAACGATCATTCTGTCCAATGCCCCGGCAACAGCGAAAGGTTTGATGATGGACCCCGGTTCAAATACATCTTCCGCCATACGGTTTCTCCAACTGTTGCTGTTCATATTGGAACGGTCGTTGGGATTGAAGGATGGCCGCTGCGCCATGGCAAGGATGTCCCCTGTATAAGGATCTGCCATGATGGCATAAGCACTTTTCGGCTGATGTTCCGCTACAAGTTTGTCCAACTCCTCTTCAAGGATCGCCTGGATCGGTTCCCGGATGGTGAGATAATGGTTGATACCGTCTTTTTCCGGTTTGACATGAGTGGCTCCCCCTGCAATAGGCAGACCATCTCTTGTCCGGTCAAATGTCCGTTCCCCCGAGACAGGACGCATACTTTTTTCATAGATCTTTTCCATACCGGACATGCCGGTGATCCTGCCTTTGGAGTCTCTTGTGGACAATCCCAGAATGTTGGCAAGCATTCCCCCTTTGGGGTAATATCTGCTGTATTCTGTCCGGCAATGGACAAATTTGAGATGGCGTGAATTTATGTTCTTTCTATGCTGCTCAAACTCTTCATAAGGGATCCGGGTCTTCAAAAGAAAATACTGATTGGGCAGCGTGATCTTTTTTCCGTTTTTCATGATCTTTTTGGTTTTGCGGGAAAGACCTGTTAAGACTTTTCGCCGGTCAAGGGAAAGTTCCTTTGTAAGAAAGTCTGTGACTTGATCCAGTTTTCCCGCCGGAATGGCGGAAGGATCGGCAAAGATGACCCCGTAAGGACGGTTGCCTACAAGAAGATAACCGGAATGATCAAAAATTTCTCCCATATTACCATTTGTGACAACTGTCTTGGAGTATTTCTTTCTGCCTTTTTCCAGCAGTTCTTCATGCCGCAGGATCTGCACCTTGTAAAGATGACACACCAGGGCACTGAAAACAAGAACAAACAGGAGGAACGCTGCAAACGCCCGTACCCGCATATTTCTGAATTGTGTCATTTTACCGATCCTTTTCCATTATGATACCGCAACAGGGGTTTCACCCTGCCGGCAGATTTTCAAAACCATACGGATTCAGCTGTATTTGCTGTCTTCTTTTCCGGAGTATTTCTGCTGACTGTATAAGGGGCGGCAGAACTTTTTTTCTCCGGTCTTTTTGCATAATCTGTACGCAGGCGTCCGGGTGTGCGTACAGGTTCCTGAAGCAGTGCCACATGCTGTATCTGGGTATAATCGGCAGCACGCAAGCCTAATTTTTTCGTTTTCTCCCGTATATATGAACTTGCTGAAAGCTCTGCTTTTCTGTTCCGCAAATTCAATGTCTCCTGTTTGAGCCGGCAAATCTCCTGTTCAATCCTTCCCGCTTCCTTGTTGAGACTTACTGTTTTCGCTTTGAAAACAACTCTGGTAAAGTGGGCACCGGAAATCAGAAATGTAATCATAATGACCTTTGCCATCAAGGTCCATACCCAGAGTTTGTTTCCGGGAGAACGCATTGCCGTTTGTCTCTCCGGAAGAGTTTTGTGTTCTTTCATTTTTGTAAATCTGTTCATCTTCTGCCGCCTCCTGCCCGTATATTTTCCCGCTTTTGATTTTCTGATATATTGTTGTAGGGTTGTTCTGTTCTTACTGCCGCCCGTAATTTCGCACAGGCAGATCTGGGATTTTCCGCAAGTTCTTTCTCTCCTGCTGTGACGGGCTTTTTCGTTGCATTTTCCAATAACGGTTTCCAGGA
>JAFVRL010000317.1 GCA_017504325.1 Lentisphaeria bacterium
AAGAAGAAAGGAAAAGGTGACAGCAAAGGCAAAGATCACGCCGGAACTTACACTTACAGAAGCAGCACAGGCAGAGAGAAAATAGAGTGCCGCATAAAAAATGAGGCTTTTTGCCGGGGCATTTTCTTTTCTTTTTTTCTCATACTTCCAGAGGGAAAAAATAGTCAGAAGCAGAAAAAAGGTAAGAAGAGAGTACCCTCTTGCCGTCTGGGAATAGTGGATATGCGCACCATTGAAAGCAAAGAGCAGTATGGCAAAAAGGATGCCGTAAAGGGTTTGGAAATATTTTCTGAAGGGAAGAAAAAGCAGCAGCGTAAAGGTTCCCGCCAATGCACAGCACAGCCGGATGGACAGTTGGAAAAAATCCGTATTGGGTGCATAGAAAAGTTTGACAAAAAAGGTATGCAGCATGTGGTTGTTGGGAGTTGCCACATCTGTAAAGATCTTTGGGAAGGACAGCGGGACAAAGTTTATGACAGTATAGATCTCATCATATTCCAGTGTCCGTATGTTCAGAGGAAAAAGCCGGAGGAACAGAGAGTAGGCAAGCAGCAGGAAAAAGATAAGGAAAAGAAGTTTGTTCTCTTTGAACGCTCCGGAAAAACTCTTTATGAAAGATTCTCTTTTATCCATAAAATTTTCCTCTTTTTTCTTTTATTTTCTATTCAGACAGGGAAAAAGCATTTCAATAATTTTTTCCGCTGTCAGAAGCTCTTCCCCCGGAAAACGCAGCAGACGCACCCACTCTTTTTCCCGGGAAACCGTTATAAGGCTTGCGGAAGAGACCATCTTATCAAAATAACTTCTGTCTTTTGGTGTAAGACTTTTTATGGTGGCAAAATAATCACAATCTATATCCAGAATAAAATTTTCCGGAAGATTTTTGCCGAATCTGGCTTCCAGATACGCACTTTCCAGTACACTGTCAGCAAGAAAACGGTATTTTTCCGGTTCTGCAAAAACTTTATTTTCATCCTCCCACCTTTCATCCCAGAAGATTTTGAGATCTTTATGGGCGGGAGATGTCCCATTGACACAGGCGGATATGCGACACTCTTTTACAAGACCGGAAACAACGGCAAAATGGAAATGCTCATCATGTTTGAGTTTTTTTACCGTTTCTTCCATAAAAGAAAGATCCTTCCAGCAATCTTTCTCTATTACAGCATTTTCATCACGGAAGGAAGGCATCACATCCGTATGGTGATCCAGCACCAGAACACAGGGAGCAGCTTTTTCTTCCGTGGTCAGGCGGAATTCCGCCCAGGGAAGCAGTACTTCATTGTGGGATGAAACGATATGTATTTTATCTGTAAATGTATTTATTTCCATAAATGCGATCCTTTATGGAAATAAATATACTCTTTTTTTCCGGCAATTCAAGGAAGAGTTGTTACGGGAAGCAGCCAAATGTTTCCCGAAAGCGGGAAAGAAACTGTCTTTATCCACGGAATATGGATATTTTATATTGGTTACCGCAGTTGCGGTAACTGTAAACAGCAAACTTGCCTTCACTTTTAAAACAGATCTTCTTATGCAAGGAAATTATCCAGAATATATTTTTCCAGTTCTTTTCTTGCGCATTCTGCATTTGCGAGCTTTTCCAATGTAACGGGAAGTGCCGCAAATGCTTTTTCCACATCCGGAGCCATATCCTTGAGAGGTGTCTGCATAAATCTGTCCGAGATCTCCTTGCGTTGTTCTGCAAATACAGGCGGTTTTTTCCATCTGCCTCTGACTCCTTTTTCCAGAGACTCCTCCACCCATTGACAGAATACTTCCCCTTCCGGTATGTAGCAATATTTTGCCAATTCTGCTATATGCCCTCTGCAATAGGTATTGTCTGCATTGCCTTTGAGGATCTCCTCTGCTTTGGGATTGTATTCTCCTGCCGGGGAATTGTAAATGTGAAGAAGAGAATCATAAAGGGAATTTTCCCTGTTTGCGGAAAGCAGTTCCCCGTAGAGAAACTGAACCTCTTTGCGTAATTTCAGTGCTTTTTTCAGAATATTCTTTGTTTCTTCCTTTTCTTCATTTCGCCAGTATTCCATGAGAAGGACTGTGGAGGCAAAAAGATTTTCCACGGAACAGAGCAGTACGGTTTTTGCAAGATCCCGGATATCCCGGAGAAGGAAAGAATTTTCCTCTGCTTCCCGGAGGAGGACTGCAAGAGAACGGAAGAAACTTTCCGCCTCCTGCAAGGGTGCAGTATAATTTTTGAAACAGTTTCCTGCCCGGATCATATCCCGTTCATCGAAGACCGTGGAACATCCTAACTGGTGCTGTATTCTGTGACCGGAGAGCTGATTATTGGGATCTCTGTAAATTTTTCTTTTTTTCCGGAAGATGCTCAAAGCTGTTTTCCATATCTTTTTCATTTCCTCTGTATGGGAAACATATCTTCCTTCGCAGAATCTGCCGATATATTCTTCCGCTGTGACAAGTTCAGTTTCCCATCCGTTTACGGAAAGAAATTCCTGAAGGAAATTATCCACATGGGATGCCTCCGGCCAGAGAAGAAGTCCGTGACAGAGCGGGTCTTTTTTGGCGATGGCGAGGCGGTTTTCGATCATATCAAAATTGCCCTGTATCTCCGATTCCGGCATATTGGCTGTAAAAAAGCCCATAAGGTACGGGAAGGTATGGGGTACACCCCATTCTGTGATGGCGTTCATTCCTGCCTCTACATCATTGGTGAAAGCGAGCATGTGGATATTCGGATCAGAATCGATGACATTTAAAAGTGCCCGCACATCGGCAACTTCCCATTTGTTGCACATAAGATCCCAGTTGTGGAACCAGATCTCCGCATAAGGATATTCGCTTCTGATCCTGCTGATGATCCTTTTGTAACAGTAGATCTTGAACTTGATATTTTCTTTGTGTGATGAGCAGCAGGAGCGTTCACTTATTCCCCGTACATAGAATATTTCCGGTCTTCCGTAATGCTGTATGGAGGCTTTTGTCACCTGGAAATAGTTGTCAAGATTTATGTCTTCGGTAATATCCCAGTGAATATGTCTGGCATCCATTTTTATTTCTGCGGCGTTGCTCATAAGGGATGGTTTTACCTTGTCCAGGAAGGATTGCGGTGTATAGGTATCCCAGTGGGTGAAGGCTCCGGATTCCTCCGGGTGCAGAAGATCTCTTGCAAAGGCATAATCCATGACCTTTTTCCGCAGTTCCGCTTTATAGGAAAGGGGATGCAGCAGGCGTCTGTCATCATAGGAATGGACCGGCGCACCGGGACAGTCATAGAGAGGATCTTCCACGATATCCGGAAAGGCTTTGCAGAAAATATCTTCTATTCCCAGACGCATCCAGAATGTGTTGAACCTTTTTTTCAGAATGTAATCGATCTCCCGGATCCAATCTTCATAAGTCCATTGTTCCGGCTGGAATCTTTTGAGACTTCTGTGGGGGCAGTAGGCAAGCCCCCTGTATTTGAAACGGGGACTTTCATATTTTTCAAATCCGAAAGGATAAAAATTCCTGTTTTCCGGAATGATATCCCCGTCCCAGTAGTAACGGCAGGAGGCGGTCAGTTCAAAAAAACGGTACACGGCATAAAGGAGAGCGCGTGGTCTTCCTGCGGCAAGGATCTCAAGATGTCTTCCATTTTTTTCAGCACTGATGAATTCATATTCATCGCTCATGACTTTACATTTGACCGCAGAGATCGTATTTTCCATTACAAGATGGTGAACGGATACATTATCTGTATCGCTTCCCAGTATGATAAGGTGGGAGGTGTGGTCATCCTCCGTGATGACTTCCAGTGTTTGACCCGTGATCTTGCTGTATATTTTGTTAAATTCATCTGCGGCGATCTTGTGTATTTCCCTGTTTTTCTGGATCAGGATCCTGACTTCTGCCATACATTTTCCTTTGTTTTTCCGTTTTTTTTCCGCTGAAAAATATAGAATGTAGAAATATACGCATTTTTTGCCTTGAAACAAATTTTTTAGAGTGTATATTCTTGTAAAAAAACTGTAAAATCTGACAGGGAACAAAATGAAACAGACTTTTTTTGATTGGCACCTCTCCCGGAAGGAGCCTGTTATCTGCCGTGTTTCCAGGCAGCCGAAATATCTGAAATATGAAAATCCTGTATCGGATTTCCATGAAGCACTGCATTTGAATATACAATTTGCCGGGGAACGGGTGAAACGCATCGGGTCAGAACTTGTTGATCAGAAAGGAATTTCCTGTACCATCACAGCACCCTGGGAGCCGCACAAAACAGCGTTTTCCTCTCATGGGGCTTTATTGCTGATGACAGTGATCGATCCTGCAACTTTATTTGATTCTCTGCCCGGAGGAGAGGAAAAATTACAGAAGATCATTGCTTTGGAACCTTTGCAGCGGCATCGGCTTATTGCAAAATATCTTCCTGAAGATTTTTTGCTGGGGATCGTAACGGATCTTTATTCGGAAGAAACCGTAAATGAACTTATCCGGAATTTCCATTCCGGAGAGAAAACCCGGCAGAAGACCGACTCTTACCGGAGTGTCTGTCCCATTTGGGAAAAATGGTATGTGATCCTGCGTCTGTTTGTGAAACTTCTTTCTGCTGTCCGCCCGGAGGAATTGCCGGAGAAAGTCACGCTTTCTTATTCCGAACTGATCCGGCATTCCGGCTGATCGCAGAAAATCCCTACCGGAGGATCGAAGCGCAGGAGTGTGCTGCCGCCTGCTGTATGGGGGTAAGTTCTTTCCGGAAACATTTCCGGGATATTACCGGAAGCACATTTGCCGATTATGAACTTGCCTGCCGTTTCCGTCAGGCTGCTTCCGAATTGATGGAGGGGACAATGGTCATCAAGGAACTGGCGGAAAAATACGGTTTTTACGATGTAAGTCATTTTATACGCCTTTTCAAAAAGAAGTATGGAGTTGCTCCGCTGCGTTTTGTGCATAATTCAAAAAAGATCAACAATACAGAAGAAGGAAATGATGATGGATACAATGACCACTCTTAAAAAGAATATTGCAACGGCACTGGGGGAGGAAAAAGCTCTTTTTGCCATCCGTAATGTAAAGATCTTTCACATGACTGACGGCAGTGTGGAAGAGGGGGATATCCTTATAAACGGAGACAGGATCGTGGGAGCAGGGGCGTGCTGTAAGGATCTGCCGGCAGAAAAAGAGTTTGATGCAGAAGGAGCGTATGCTCTGCCCGGATTTATTGATACTCATGTGCATATAGAGTCTTCCATGCTTACGCCGGGAGAGTACGAAAAATGTGTACTGCCTCATGGTGTGACTACAGTTGTCTGTGATCCCCATGAGTTATCCAATGTGGCGGGGACCGCTGCATGGGACTATTTTATTTCCTGTGCGGATCACATGGCAATGGATCTTATCATCCGTTTAAGTTCCTGTGTGCCGGCTACCCATCTGGAAACTTCCGGTGCAGAGATATCCTCAAAAGATATTCTTGCCTATGCCGGCAGAAAACATGTTTGCGGTCTGGGGGAGATGATGAATGTTCCGGGAGTCCTTTTCCGTGATGAAGAGATATTGAAAAAACTGCTGTATTGTACTCCTGTTGATGGACACGCTCCTCTTTTGAAAGGGAATCCCCTCAATGCCTATCTTGTTTCCGGCGTGGAAAACTGTCATGAATCCACCTGTCTGGAAGAGGCGGAGGAAAAATTGAGAAGAGGGATGAATATTCTTATCAGAGAGGGCAGTACAGCAAAAAATCTTGAGGCACTCTATCCCCTTATCACATTGAAAAATTCCCCGTTTCTTGCTTTCTGTACCGATGACCGTAATCCTGCGGATATCCGGAAGAGAAGACACATTGACGGCATGATCGCTTACTGTATTGAAAAAGGCGCAGACATCCTTGCTGTTTACAGAACAGCCACCATGTCTGCCGCCCGTATCGCTTCCCTGCCGGACAGAGGGATCATTGCTCCCGGAAAACGGGCGGATATCGTGCTGATTTCCGATTTGGAAAAATGTAAGGTGGAACATACTTTTGCCGCCGGGAAAAAAGCAGATGAAACTCTTTTTGCTTCTCTGGATCTTCCTCCGGTTCCGGAGACATTTCTTCACAGTATCCGGCGGGAGAAAATATGTGTCAGCGATCTTGTCATAAAAAAGGAGGAGTGGCGCGGAGATGTTATCGGCATCATCCCCGGCAATCTCATCACGGAGAAGATCCATGCCGTCCTTCCGGAAAAAGAGGGGATCCTGTACGGGGATGAAGAACAGGACATCCAGAAACTTTTTGTACTGGAACGCCACGGAAAAAACGGGAACATCGGCAAGGGTTTTGTTCAGGGATTCGGAATGCGCTGCGGTGCCATCGCCACAAGTGTCGGCCATGACAGCCATAATATATGTGTGACAGGGACAAATGATGAAGATATTGTTCTTGCCGTCAACCTTCTCATAGAAAAAGGCGGCGGATTTACTGTTGTCAGAGAGGGAAAGATCCTGGCATTTTATCCTCTTGAAGTTGGCGGACTTATGTCACAGGCTCCCTTTGAGGAGACGGCAAAGGCATTGGAAGAGATCCTGGCAAAAGTCCGGGAGACCTCCTGTAAAATCGAAGAACCGTTTATGGCTCTCGCCTTTCTGCCGCTTCCGGTGATCCCCGCCGTCAAACTCACGGATAAAGGGTTGGTGGATGTGGAAAAATTCTGTTTCTATTGAGAGAAAATTTCAAAACTCCTCAAAAATCTGAAAGTTTTTGCTTTGATTTTTTTATGAGGTAATTTCAAAACTCCTCAAAAATCTGAAAGCGCATCTGCTTTGATTTGCAAAAGGAGCATTTTCGGCTGTTACCGCAGTGGGTAGCAGCCTCAAATTACCTTTCACAACTCTTTGCAGCTGCATCTTTGATTTTTTTTGAATGACTTTTGAAATTACCTCTTTATGACTTTTGAATTTACCTCATTGAGAAAGAAACAATATTAATTTTTTGTTCTGCGGGTCTGGATGAGAACCGCAATGATGATGACTGCCCCTTTGACCAATCCCTGAAGATTGACCGGGGCATTCCACATCACAAGGGCGTTGGAAATGATCCCTAAAATAAAGACCCCTGCCACAGTTCCGGCTATGGAACCTTTACCGCCGTTCATGGCAGTCCCGCCGATAATGGCGGCGGCGATGGCATCCAGTTCATAGGAGAGTCCGGCATTGGTGGAGCTTATGGAGTTGAGCCTGCTGCTGAATAGAAAGGCCGCGATCCCGGAACAGAAACCGGCAAGCACATAAGTCATGAAAGTGACAAATCTTACTTTGATCGCCGCGTATTTTGCCGCGTTGCTGTTGCTGCCGATGGCACAGATATGTCTGCCGAAAGCGGTGTGTTTCAGAAGAATGGAAAAAATGACGGCAAGAGCGATAAATACCCATGTGGGCAGAGGTATCCCCAGAAAGACACAGTTGCCCACTTCCCGGAAGATCTCATTGGAACTGCTTACCGTTCCGGCATTGGCAAAATAAAGAGAGAGG
>JAFVRL010000028.1 GCA_017504325.1 Lentisphaeria bacterium
TCGGGGCGCAGGAAAAAAATGTTGAAGCAGTTTTGTTGTAAAATAAATAAGAACCAATCTCTAATTACACATATTTTCACCAATTCTTAACGGTATTTTCCTGCGTCCCTACGGGACTTCATTCATGGGGGAACATGTGTCCCGGGGTTGAAACCCCGGGCTATGCTCCACCGTCCCTGCGGGACTTATCAGATACTTTTGTTTCCGGATTCAAGCAGAGTTTCCTGATCGTTTTGCGGAATATATCATAAATGGTATGGGATAACTGTGACAATAAAATGGAAGTAGAATTTCTTTATCGTTTTAAGAAACATCTGTGAAAATTATGGGATGGCTGTGGTTCAAAATACAAAATAAGGGTCTGCTTTTTCAAGTCAGACCCCAGTTTCACAATAAAATGCCCTGAGCGGGACTCGAACCCGCAAGGATTTCTCCGACAGATTTTAAGTCTGTTGCGTCTGCCATTTCGCCATCAGGGCATGAACTTTTTATGTGGAGGCTTTTGCATCAATGATCTGCAGCTGCCGTTTCTTTTCTCCGTAATATTCATTGATACGGGGCATGGCGATCACATCCCACATTGTCCGGACCGGTATCGTCATATTGAAAGCGATAAAATCCGTCACCTCTCCATTGGCATCCCGCAGAATACCTTTGGTGTGTCCCGATTTTATGGGGAAAGTACGGATGACTTCCAGACGGTTCAGCCGGAATGTGGGCTGGGGATTGCCGTGACCGAAAGGCCCCAGATGAGGATAAAGTTCAAAGAAATCATCATCCAGTGCGCCAAGGTCGATCTCGCCGTCATAGGTAACGCTGTCCACAATGTCACTGGGACTGATGTGGTTGCGTACCTGTTTTTCAAATTCTTCCGTAAATGCTCCGATCTGATCTTTTTTCAGACCCAAGCCCACCGCCATGGGGTGTCCCCCGTAACGGGTGAGGAGGTGGGAGCATTTGGAAAGAATATCAATAAGGTTCAATCCTTCAATACTTCTTCCGGAACCGTGTGCCTCATCCCCCTGAATTGTCAGGACGATGGCAGGACGGTTGTAATCCCTTGCAAAACGGCTCGCCACGATCCCGATGACTCCCTGATGCCAGCCTTCTCCGGCGGCAGTGATGGTCATTTTGGATTTGAATGCGGCATCCGATTCCACAAGATGTTTCGCTTCGGAAAAGATCTCCTGTTCCTTTGCCTGCCGTTTCTGATTGAAACCTTCCAGCATATTGGCGAAGCGGTAGGCTTCCACAATATTGGAGGCATTCAGAAGTTCCAGAGCAGACTGGGCATTTCCCAGTCTTCCGGCGGCATTGATCCGGGGGGCAAGTTTAAAGGTGATATCCGCCGGAGTAAGTTTGGGACCGATATGAGCAGATTCGATCAATGCCCTGATCCCCGGACGGAGCTGTTTGCAGAGTGTCTCCATCCCGTACTTCACCAGAAGACGGTTTTCCCCCAGGAGAGGTACAATATCCGCGACGGTACCGAGAGCAACAAAGTCCAGTGCATCCTGGATCTCCACGCCGTAACCGCCCAGATTGTTTTCCCTTCCGAATTTAATAAATGCGTGTGCGAGCTTGAACGCTACTCCCACCCCGGAAAGCTGACGCATGTCTTCCAGTTCCGGATTGAGTTTGGGATTGATGACTGCAAGTGCGGAAAGTTTTTCACCGTCGGGTTCGTGATGATCGGTAATGATCACATCAATACCCCGTGCAGCAGCCTCCGTCACAGCAGGACCGCTGTTGATACCGCAGTCTACTGTAACCAGCACTTTGCATTCGGACGGGATCACATCCAACGCCTTTGCCAGAGATTCCGGAGTAAACCCGTAACCGTCATCAAAACGGTGGGGCAGGAAGGAGCTGACAATAGCTCCGTTCTTCTCCAGTACCCATGACAAAAGGGAGGTAGCGGTGATCCCGTCTGTGTCATAATCCCCGTGAATGAGTATGCGTTCACGGTTTCTGATCGCCTGCCAAAGACGTTTGACAGCAAGTTCCATACCGGGAAAACGGTAGGGGTCTGTCAACGCGGAGAATGAATCGTTGAAGTAACTGTCCACCTGATCCGGGGTGATCCCATGTGCGGCAAGATACAATGCTGCCGCATAAGGAAGTCCGCATTTTCCGGTGAGTTCTTTAACTACATTCTCTTTACCTTCAGAGGCCGATATCCATAGTTTAGTTCCCATTTTGCCTTTCTTGTTTTATAATTGTCATACCCGCAATATAATTCCATTTTGGCAAAACATCAAATAAGAATTGAAAAATTTTTCGTTTTTTTTTATTCTTCCCCTTGAAAGAGGGCAGAAGAGGAGTATATTAAATGCATGATCAGGAAAGAAAATGCTTCTTCCGGATCTTTTAAGGTTGCCGACGTGGCGGAACGGCAGACGCGCTGCGTTCAGGTCGCAGTCTCTTCACGGAGGTGTAGGTTCAAATCCTATCGTCGGCACCAATTTTCCTTTTCTTTATTATTTTTCCGGGCGTAATTCCCTTATGGGCATGTTGTGTTTTTCTGCGGTTTCAGGAAGGGCAATACTTCCATATTTTCTTTTTTAAGGGCAGAACAGCAGTTCTCATGCCTTTCCAGTTTCATTTTCAGAATGGTTTTTCATTACCGAGGGGAATATCCGCAGGTCTCAAATTTTACAGTTTGCAATTCAAGGAAAAAAAATTGAAAAGTATGCAAAAGAAGGTGCAGGTTTATCGTGGTGAGGATCATATATTAGTCCGGAAAGAAATGGCTTTATTCTGTAAAAGGGTTTTCTGTTGTTGCCGCAGAAGCCGGGGAAACAACTGAAAACTCCCCGCACACATTCCCTTATCCCTGTTTTTCCCCGGAATTTTATCTTTTCCGCAGAAGGACAACTGCGGAACTTTCCAGTGCCTCCCCTTCACCGATATATCCTAATTTTTCATTGGTCTTGGCTTTGATGGAAATACGGGAAAGATCCAGAGAGAGAACTCTGGCAAGATTTTCTTTCATTGCCGGAATATGGGGGAGCATTTTGGGTTTCTGGGTAATGATATTCAGATCAATATTGATGATCTCCCATTGAGGGAATGGAGGCATCTGCAAAGTTTTTTCCAGTAATTGCATACTGTCCGCCCCCTTGTAAGCGGGATCTGTATCCGGATAAAAAGTACCGATGTCCCCCAGAGCCAATGCCCCCAGAAGGGCATCAATAAGGGCATGGACAGGCGCATCTGCATCACTGTGCCCCAGAAGTCCGTGTGTATGGGGGATCTTTACTCCGCAGAGAATAAGGGGACGCTCCTCTGTAAAACGGTGGACATCCCACCCGTGACCGATACGAATTTCCTCCATAAATCACCTTTTCCTTTATATCAGCGCAGTTTCAATGTGGCAAGTCCCAGAAGAGCGCATACTCCGGCAATGATCCAGAACCGCACCACGATCTGTGTTTCCGGCCACCCCTTCTTCTCAAAATGGTGGTGGATGGGGGAACATAAGAAGATCCGTTTTCCCGTAAGTTTGAAACTTGCCACCTGAAGCATCACAGAACCAGCCTCCATCACAAAGACCCAGCCTACCAGAAGAAGCAGGATCTCCTGTTTTACCAGTACAGCAATAAGTCCCACGGCTCCGCCAAGAGCAA
>JAFVRL010000318.1 GCA_017504325.1 Lentisphaeria bacterium
AAAGACTTTACGGAGGAGGATGCCTTATCTCATGTTTTATTGGACAAAGTGACGGATGGCAAAGGGATGGGATTCGGTTTGTTTTCAACCAAGAATCTGATTACTTTTGCCGGCGGTTTGATGACGATAGCATCCCCGTGTTCTCGTTGACGATCTGGAAAAAGATCCCGTGATCCCCGGACACGAAGCAGTGATGTCCATCGTCAAAGTCGGCGAAGGTCTTGAAGATAAGTTCCAGGTTGGACAGCGTTTTATCATTCAGGCTGATATCTATGTGAACGGAAAAGGTTATGCTTACGGTTATGCTCTTAACGGCGGTATGGCACAGTACAGCATTCTCGGACAGGAAGTTCTGAATGGTGATGAAGGCTGCTATCTGCTGCCTCTCTCCGATAAGATGCCCTCTGCAATTGCAGCTCTTCTCGAACCCTGGACCTGCGTTTTTGCAGCTTACCACATTGGTCTCCGTTCTGCTCCCCTTGATGGCGGAAAGATGGGCTTCATGTTTGGAGCAAAAGCTCAGGGCAACTATGAATTCGGTGATCTTCTCAGCAAGGCAGCTCCTGCTGAAGTCGTTCTTGCCGGTGCAGTTCCCGCTGGTTTTGCTGAAAAAGTCGGCGCAGCTTTCCCGAAAGCAAAGCTGACTGTGTCCGAAAGCTTCCCCGAAGGTATGACCTTTGATGATATCTTCCTCTGCGGCATCGGCGGCGATGTCCACTCCTATCAGCCCTTCTTCGGTTTGAACGCACGCGTCAACCTGATGGAAAAAGAAGCGATTTCCGGTCTCAGCAGTGTTGACGTCGGAAGCATCCACTATCAGGGTTGGTTCTTCCAGGGTTCTGCAGATGGAAACTTCTCTTCCGCATACGGCAGAAATGTCCGTACCTCTCTCAAGAAGGGCGGAACCTGCTGGCTCCCCGGCGGTGCAGGTGCAATGGGTCAGATGCACACCCAGCTGGCTGTGACCAATCCCGATGGACCTTCCAAGATCATTGTGTCCGATATGGATGATACCCGTCTTGCCAACGTTGATCAGCTGCTCCGTCCTGCTGCTGAAGCACGCGGTGTTGAGTTCAAACTGGTGAACCCCTCTAAGATGAGCCCCGCAGAATTTGATGCTCTTCTGGATGAATTTGCTCCCGAAGGATTTGATGATATCGTTATGCTCGTTCCCGTTGCTCCCCTCGTGTCCGCTTATGCCAAATTCCTGGGCAAAGACGGTCTCATGAATATCTTTGCCGGTATCCCTGCCGGTAAGGAAGCAACCCTCTGCTGCGGTGCCATTGCCAATGGCGGTGCCCGTTTCATCGGTTCCTCCGGAAGCAAGACCCAGGATCTGCGCAATACCATCAAGTTCGTGCAGGAAGGTATCCTCAAACCTGTATCCGCCCTTGCAGCCATCGGCGGTATGAATGTACTTAAAGAAGGTCTGGAAGCTGTTGCCGCCGCCAAGTTCCCCGGCAAGACCGTGATCTTCCCCAACTGCCCGGATATGCCTCTTACCGGTGTAAACGATATTGCCACCCTCGTCCCCGGTCTGGAAAAGACCTTCGACGCTGACGGCAACTACTCTGTAGAAACCGAAAAGGCACTCCTTGCAAAATTTGAAAAATAAGCCTTGAAATATTTTTCAAGTCTGTAAAAAAGGCACGCCGGAATTTTTCCTGCGTGCCTTTTACAAAAAGGGAATATTTATGATGAAATTTCTCAAAAAAGTACGTTCATTCTGTAAAGCGGAATTTGTCACAAGCTGGGCAGTCATGGATTATATATGGCTTGCCTTCTGTACGGTTTCCATCATACTTATTTCCATAACTCTGAAAGATACCCTTATGGGGATCATTGCTGCTGTAACGGCAACATTCTATACCATTTTTGCCGGGAAAGGCAAAATATCCTGTTATCTTTTCGGGATCATCAATACCCTTCTGTATGGTTATATCTCTTATAAAGCAAAACTTTACGGGGAGGTCATGCTGAACTGGCTCTGGTATCTTCCAATGATGTTTGCCGGAATGTTTTTCTGGAAAAGAAACATGAATAAAAATACGGAAACGGTTTATAAAAGTTTTCTTTCCATAAAGGAAAGAGCCATTACCGCACTTCTCACCCTTGCCGGGATCGCTGTATATGCCGTCATCCTTCACAAAATGGGGGACAGAAGTCCGGTACTGGACAGTACCACCACCATTTTATCTGTTACAGCCATGGTTCTTACTGTAAAAAGATGTATCGAACAGTGGCTTATCTGGACGCTGGTAAATATTCTTTCCATCTGGATGTGGCTGCTGATTTACCTGAAGGAGGGTTCTTCTGTTGCCATCCTTCTTATGTGGTTGATGGCACTTGCCAACGGGATCATATTCTTTGTCCAGTGGAAAAAAGATCTTGTAAAACAGGAAAAAAAAGAGATGGAGGCAGGTAAAATATGAGTGAAGAAATAACAGTCATCCTTGCCGACGGAGATTTCCCCGCCGATCCCGTCCCCCTCTCTTTTCTGGAGAAAGCAGAAAGGATCGTCTGCTGTGACGGAGCTGCCCTTGCACTGGTAAAACACGGTATGACTCCGGATGCCATCGTGGGAGATCTGGACAGTCTGTCGGAAGATTTCCGCAAAAGGTACAGTGAATGTCTTGTCCATGTGGAAGAACAGGAGGATAACGACCTTACCAAAGCCTTCCGTTACTGTATGGAAAATGGCTGGAAAAATATTGTGATCCTGGGGGCAACGGGGAAAAGAGAGGATCACACACTGGGCAATCTTTCTCTTCTTGCCGATTACTCTTTACAGGCGGAAAAAATTTCACTTGTCACCGATCACGGTATTTTTATTGCCGTAAATTCCCCCGGAACTTTTGAAAGCAGTAAAGGGGAGCAGATCTCCATTTTTGCTCTGGATGCAGGG
>JAFVRL010000319.1 GCA_017504325.1 Lentisphaeria bacterium
CACTCATTTTCTCTTATGCCTGTAGAAGCCATGAAAACCCCGTTCCAGTATTCAAAAGTATATATGGCAAGCAGTAAAGGGGCTGTTTTCTGTGCTTTCAAGGCATTGGAAGAATATCCGGAAAAAATCGCAAAGAATGAAAAAAATGTATGGGCAAATGCTTCTCTGGAACTGATGATCGCTCCCCCGGATAAGAATTATCCCTATTTGCAAGTTCTTCTCACTCCTTCCGGTATCGGAAGTGTGATCTATTATATTGCTCCGGGAAGACCGGAAGATCTGGATCTGAAAAGTGTTGCCGGAAAAGCCTTTATTGACTTGAAAGGTAAATTCTGGTCCGGAGAGATCGCCATACCGAAAAATCTTTTACGCAATATCGTAAAAGCGAACAAAGCAAGATTTGCTGTTTTCCGCACAAGGAATATGACAGACAAATTGCTGGAAAGACAAACTTCAGGACTTTTCCCCGGAAAAGGAAATGCCCATAAAGTAAACCTTTACCGCCCCATTATCATCCCCGACCGTTAAAATAATAAATTCCGGTAAAAAAAACTCCGGCAGATGTTCCTGCCGGAGTTTTCATTTTTATATCATTGCCTTTATTTTTCTTTACCGTACCGGACTTTTGCGGAAAGCATATCCGGAGTGCAAAGACGGTTGCCGGAGGAGTTACCGGTATCTTCGGTGGTAATGCCATGGAAAAAGCTGCCCTCCATACCGATGATTTCAATACTCTCATCCGCAGTATCAATAATGATCTCCGCACTGACAGGGCGTTCATAAATGACCATATTCCCATAATTCTCATACTGTTTGTACCACTCTTTTTCCGGAAAGAGATAATGAGCTTTCGATACCCAGTTGAAGGTTGCGGAATTTACATCCAGACGGGGAACTCCGTCAATAATATCCAATCCGCTGCGGTGATAATGACCATTCAGACACAAAATCACCTCTCCGGCAGTTCCCTGTGATTCCCGGATGATCCCGGAAATTTCCTCTTTGCACTTTATTTCAGACTCCGGCTTGACGGGATAATCTATTGCCGCATGACTGGCAAGGATACAGGGATAAGGGGACTCCATAACCGTTTCCCGCAACCATTGGATCTCTTCCGGCGGCATCCAGTCCCGGCATTTGGGATGATCAAAGTAATTACGTTCCGAGTAGTGGAAATATACTCCCGGATACTCCCGGAAATAGTTTTCATCCAGAATAATAAACCGGAATCCGCCATGATCAAAAAAGTAATATCCCTTTTCCATTCCCATAGCTTCAAGGACAGTTTCAAAAGACTCAATATCAAATTCGTGATTCCCCAGAACAAAATATCCGGGGAGCTGAAATTCTTTAAACTGCCGGATCAATTCAGGACAGGCGGAAGGTTTATGGGCAAAATCCCCCAGATGCAGCAGAAATTCAGAGTTGTTTTCCAATGCCCGTTTCTGAATGGCTTTCAATCGTTCCGGAGCATCTGCTTTATACCATGCCGGATGATGATGCAAATCGGAAAAAACGGTAAATTTGACTCTGCTCATATTGATATGCCCTCTGTTTTTTATTCTGGATAAATTTTATTAATGTAGCATATTTTCTGCGGAATACAATACTGATCAACAGGAATTATTGAGCAAATTCTCCACTCCGGATGCCTGTTCCCGCAGAAATACAAAAACGGGGCTGCAGGAAAAATTCCCGCAGCCCCGGAAACAGATAAATCCTTAAAGAGGATCAGCGTTTTACACGGGCATTACCGCTCCAGATGCTCCAGACCTGTTCTTCATCAGCAGGTTGAGCGTAGTCGGTAAGGTGTGTGGTGGCAAGGGCACCGGTAGCCCAGCCGAACTGGATCCATTTTTCCGGTTCCCAGCCCTTGAGGATAGCATAGTGGAAACCGCCCACGAATCCGTCACCGCCGCCGATACGGTCGAGAACACCGATCTCACGGGGTTCAACAACCTGCCATTCGCCATTCACATTGACGATAGCACCCCACAGATGGGTATTGGCACTTACCACCTGACGCAGAGTGGTGGCAAAAGCATAGGCGTTGGGATAGGCTTCTTTAACTCTTTCCACCATTTCTTTGAAGCTGTCGATCTTTCCTGCAATGCCTTTTCCGCCGGCTTCAGGGCCTTTGATGTTCAAACAGAGCTGGAAGTCTTCTTCGTTACCGATAAGGATGTCGGCAGCAGAAGCGATTTCAGCAAAGGTGGCAGCAAGTTCTTCTTCACGGCCTTTCCAGAAGGAGGCACGGTAATTGAGGTCGAAAGAAACTTTTGTACCGTATTTTTTAGCAGCACGGGCAAGTTCCAGACAGAATTTGCTGGTCTTGGGGCTCATGGCGGCGATCAGACCGGAAAGGTGAACGATCTGGACACCTTCTTCACCGAAGATACGGTCAAGATCAAAGTATTCCACGCTGAGTTCGCGTCCCACTTCACCGGCACGGTCATTCTGCACACGGGGTCCGCGGCTGCCGCATCCGCTGTCAGCAAGGTTGAACTGGTGACGGTAGCCCCAGGGATTGTCCTGTTCAAATTCAGGTCCTTCATAATCCATGTGACGGCCGGCAAGGTTGTCCTTGATCATACGGGCAATGGGGGAACCTTTGACGAAAGCGGTCAATACTTTCACTTTCATGCCCAGGAAAGAGGCGATACTTGCCACATTGGATTCGGCACTTGTCACCTGCATTTTGAAGGTGTCGCTGCAATGGAAGGGCTGACCGTCAGCAGGGGTCAGACGCACACCCATACTTGTGGGGATCAGCATTGCATATTTTGCATCTTTTTTAAGTTCGATAGCCATAATATTTTCCTTTTATTTTCAATCTTTGATAAAGTTCTTTCTCAATGCCCACAATCCCAGAGCAGGATTGCTGATAAAGTAGATCTCTTCCCCGTTGACCGTATTGAAACCGTCCTTCAGGTTCTCCACATCATACTTTTTCATCATCTCATCCAGAGAGGCATATTCATAACCCACAGACTCGATCTCTTCTTTTGTCATACCGGGACCGGGGCAGTAGATGATTTTGAATCTGCCTTCACTGGAACCGTGGATCAAGTGGGCGGCTGCCCCCAGACTCCCGTTGAGTTCAGGATTTTCCGCAACAGCCTTCAGAGTATTGGGCGTACCTTTGTAACCGTATTTACGGATGACTTCGTCATTGCCTTTGTCTTCGCCAAACTCTTTCAAGCCGGGAGCAAGTACGATAAGTTCCCCGTCATCGGCGATCGCCATACGGGTACGGTACACACTCTTATTGCCAAGCCAGGTACTCTTGAACTCTTCCGGATCAAGATATACTACAACCTTCTTGGGAGCTTTTTCCAGCAGAACAAGGTTGGTAAGCACGCTCAATTCAGCAGCGGCATTGAATACACTTACATCATCTCCGGAGAAGAATCCTCTCATAGCCATTTTCCCGGTACTTTCATCTTTGCTCATTACAGTAAGCATATAGACGATGGGAAGGTCTCTGAGGAAGGTATCCACGCCGTAGTTGAAAAGTCTGCGTACAGGGGAATCGGCTCTGCCCATAAGGTTTTCACAACCGGCAACAGCACCCAGGAAGTGGGATTTATTGATGATGTCGGAACCGCCTACACCCACCATAAGGTTCTTGGTATAGTTTGCCATTCCTACAACTTCATGGGGAACCACCTGACCGATGGAGAGAATAAGGTCATAACCTTCAAAGAGGATCTTGTTGACCTGGATCTTCACTTCATAATCCAGTTTGCCTCCGGAAAGTTCCTTCAGAAATTCAGAGGAGGCAGTCCCCATGGTGACCACATCATTTCTCCAATCATGGACTTTGAAAAGAGAACGGGGGATCTTGTCACCAAACATGAGGGAAAGTTCTTTTTCCCCCATGGGTGCATGAGTACCCAGAGCAGGCATGATATCCATCTGCCATGCGTCTTTGTATGTTTCATACACCATTTCCGTGATCTTTCCGGCATAGGAATTAAGCCTGGTGTGATCCGGGGGGAGCAGAAGCATTCTGCCCCCCTTTTTTCCACTCTTTTCCACAGTTGTTTTGATGAGGGAAAGAAGTTCCGCATCGCTTACGGAAACATCCACTCCGCTCTTCTGTGCAAAGATACTCATATCATTTTATCCTTGTATGGTGATTATGCCATGTAGGTACCGGCAACGGTTTTGCCGCTGTGTTCGGTCCATTCGGTGTGATAGGCTTCCTTACGGGGTTTGTCCACTCTTTCGTAAGTGTGGGCACCGAAATAGTCACGCTGGGCCTGGAGCAGGTTTGCAGGCAGGCAGGCGGAACGGTAGCCGTCAAAGTAAGCGAGGGCACTGGAGAAAGCGGGAACAGGTACGCCCATAAGGACTGCCTGTGCCACAACTTCACGCCATGCTTTCTGGCAGCGGTCGATGGAAGCGTGGAAGAAGTCATCCAGCAGGAGGTTGTCGATAGCGGGATTCTTGTCGAAGGCTTCTTTGATTCTTTCCAGGAACTGGGCACGGATGATGCAGCCGCCTCTCCAGAGGAGAGCGATTTCACCGTAGTTGAGGTTCCAGTTGTATTCTTTTGCGGCAAGACGCATGAGCTGGAAGCCCTGTGCATAGGAGCAGATCTTGGAGGCATAGAGAGCCTGACGGACTTTTTCGATGAATTCTTTTTTGTCGCCGGTGAATTTGGGAGCGTCTCCGGTAAGGATCCTGGAGGCGGCAACACGTTCCTCTTTCACAGCGGAGAGGCAGCGGGCAAACACAGCTTCTGCAACGGTGGGAGCGGGGGCACCCAGGTCCAGAGCACTCTGGCTGGTCCATTTCCCGGTTCCCTTCTGTCCGGCGGTATCCAGAATGATGTCCACCACGGGTTTGCCGGTTTCAGGATCTTTCTTGGTGAAGATCTCGCTGGTGATTTCGATCAGATAACTGTTGAGTTCGCC